>WFOZ01000636.1 GCA_015487825.1 Planctomycetaceae bacterium | reverse complement strand
GAAATCTGCTGGTTGAAGGATGCACTCCCGGTTTCTGCAATTGGTATTGGTGGGCGTCAGGCCAACAGTACAAACCGTGGACAGGGCTTCGATTCAATTTCAATCGAGTGGACATTTCCTGATGGCACCAAAGCGACGGACAGTGTTAGCTGGCATGGCGGGCACAGTTATCGGCAGTTTGCTACTTTCGTTCATGGAACAAAGTGTGCCGCTCAATTCTCGGGTAACAGTCACGATGGGGATGTCGCGCTTTACAAAGATCAGCGTATTGGCAAAGAGCATATCACCTGGAAGGCTCCCAAAGAAAGGTATAGTCCATGGGATGCTGAATGGAACGTGTTGTTAAGCAGCATTCGTAACGACAAACCTCAAAACGAAGTGAAACGGGCAGCGTTGTCCAACTTCGCCGACCTGATGGGACGAGCCGCGTTACACTCGGGGAAAGAAATTACCTGGGACGAAATGTATAACTCGAAATTTCAGTTCGTTAAAAACATCGACGATATGGATTACGATACCCCGCCACCGGTTAAAGCGGATGCCAACGGCTTTTATCCCGTCCCTGTTCCCGGTGTCTGGTCAGAAACTTAATAATAGCTGTCGTACGAGCAGAGTCGACAGACAAATTTCTGCCGACTCTGCAGTTCTGG
Source organism: Planctomycetaceae bacterium (assembly GCA_015487825.1). Taxonomy (GTDB): domain Bacteria; phylum Planctomycetota; class Planctomycetia; order Planctomycetales; family Planctomycetaceae; genus Rubinisphaera. The sequence continues at coordinate 5,274 of WFOZ01000636.1, read as the reverse complement.
CATTTATAAATATTGCCATCGTTGCAAAGAAAACATACCTGTATCTACCCGCCTCGCTGTCGCTGCATTCAACCTGTAATTAACTCGCCTTACTACGTCATTGGACCCCTCATTTTTCAAAGGACAGGATCGATGAATATGAAAAAAACAGAAGCTGCTTCCAATAAGTCATCTCGTCGGGAGTTCCTCAACAAAAGTGGTGTTGTGGTGGCTGGCGGTGTTATGGCAGGACTTTCGCTACCACCTGTTTATGCCGGGGAGGACAATACGATTCGTCTGGCATTAATCGGCTGCGGTGGTCGTGGTAGTGGGGCAGTGGCTAACGCCATGAATTCTGTACACGGTCCCGTGAAACTGGTTGCCATGGCTGATGTTGCTGAAAACCGCCTTAAGATGGCACACAAGGTTCTCGGCAAAGCATTTGGTGATCGTGTTGATGTTCCCCAAGAGCGACAATTTATCGGATTCGATGCCTATAAAAAAGCGATTGATTGCCTTGGTCCTAACGATGTGGCGATGCTCACTAACTTTGCCTATTTTCGCCCGACTCAGTTGGAATACGCCGTGAAGAAAGGAGTCAACGTCTTCATGGAAAAATCATTTGCTCCCGATGCCCCAGGGTTGCATCGGTTGATGCGAGCCGGCGAAGAAGCAAAAAAGAAAAACCTGAAAATAGCGGCTGGGCTGCAGTGTCGGCACAGTGTCAACAGGCAGGAGTTGATTAAACGAGTTCGTAATGGCGAACTGGGCGATCTGCAATTGATCCGAGCCTACCGGATGCATCCGGTAGGTGGGATGGGCCCCAAGCCAAAAGAGTATAATGAACTACTTTGGCAGATCAAAAACTACCTTCGCTTCTTCTGGGTATCCGGAGGAATGTTTCCCGAAATGAATATCCATCAGATCGATGAAATCTGCTGGCTCAAAGACGCGTTGCCTGTTAGTGCAATCGGCGTTGCCGGTCGTACTGCAAACAGTAAAAATCGCGGACAGGGATTGGAAGCAATGTCGGTCGAGTGGACATTTCCTGATGGAACCAAAGCGACAGACACTATTTCCTGGCATGGCGGTCACAGTTACAGGCAGTTCGCGACTTTCGTCCACGGCACCAAATGTGCGGCCCAGTTTTCCGGGAACGGGCACGATGGGGAAGTACAGGTTTATAAAGATCAGCGTATCGGCAAAGAGCACGTTGTCTGGAAAGCTCCTAAAGAAAAACATAGCCCGTGGGATGCGGAATGGAATGTGCTGTTAGACAGCATCCGTAACAATAAATCTCAAAACGAAGTAAAACGAGCTGCGCTTTCTAACTTTGCAAATCTTATGGGACGAGCAGCTGCACATTCGGGAAAAGAGATTACATGGGACGAAATGTATAATTCGAAATTCCAGTTCGTTAAAAACATTGACGACATGAACTACGACACTCCACCACCGGTCAAAGCCGACGCCAACGGCTATTACCCCGTCCCGGTCCCCGGTGTCTGGCTAGAAACGTAGAAGTATACTCTGGTAAAATTGGTGAGGTTGCCTGCTTCAAAAGAACCCATATTTTGCTTCGAGCCGGAGTATCGTTGACCATCGATTTGCAAAAGAGGAGATCTCTCTAGAAAAAAATTTCAGGGGCATTTTTTCTTCAACGCAACGCATTATATGGCGTTCGCAAACATGTTCTCCATAATAGGGGTAAGTTTGCATAAAATCATGGATAACTTTCTGTGCTGCACCATAATCGCGTTTCATCAAGCTGGCTGCACACCTTACTTCACTTTGAAACCGCTCTGCATAGAGGCGATCACTCGCGTCAAGCTCATCCAGGTAATACATGTTTCCAGTCAAGTCAATTTTGTCCAGCGATCTTTTGGAACGAACTTTCCAATGCTGGCATGTTGAGTATATCCATGCTTGCCAATATAGGGAAAAGTTTTGATATTTCTCAACCGTTTCCATTTCCTTGAATAACTCTAACGCACTTTGATACTGCAGTGAGAGATACAAACAGACCGCCTCCACTCCAGCTAATAAAATATCATCTTCAATTGGAAATTCACGCCTGCTTCTACGCATTCGCAAAGAAATACTTGCGAAATCGAAATTGCCTTTCCGAATGCCAGATGATGCCCATTTTATTGCAATGTCTGATACTTCTGAAAATGGAGTTTCGCGAATTTTTTTTTGCGAATTTTTAACTTCCTTACAGAGGTGATACATTCGTAAGAAATAATTCATTAGTTCATTCTTTTTGTGTAACTATTCAGCGATGTTTGGGTTAGTTGGAAATTGGAGTTGTTAATCGAACATTTGTTTATAAAATTGCCGTTATGTAGGGTCCGCTATTGCGGACCATCGCATGAAATAGTGGCATCGAACCTCCAGTGTGGTCCGCAATAGCGGACCCTACGGCTGACGACAATTCGATGAGTAGTTACCTTTTTGTTTTCTAACCTCGACATGTTTAATACGATGCAAAAAGTCATTCCGCATCGAACCAGTTTTTGCCGTGTTTGATATCTACCACTAACGGCACATCGAGTTTCATCGCCTGTTCCATTTTGGAGCGGACCATTGTGATCAGTGATTCCAGTTCTTCCGTAGGAGATTCGAAGATCAGTTCATCGTGAATTTGCAGGAGCATTTTTGCTTTCAATGATGACTCCTGAATCGCCTCATGTACGTGCAGCATCGCCAGTTTAATTAAATCTGCTGCGGAACCTTGAATGACCGTGTTGATTGCGGTTCTCTCCGGCATGTTGCGATTGCGTCCCTGAATGTTCTTGATCCCCTCAATGGGACGCCTTCGTCCGAGGATGGTGTAAGCGTAGCCGGTGCGGTGACACTGTTCGAGTGTCTGTTCGATAAATTCTTCCACGCCGGGATAACGCGCAAAATAATCATCGATGAATTCAGCCGCCTGTTCCTGAGGAATATTCAAAGAAGCCGCCAAACCATACGGGCTTTGACCGTAAATGACACCAAAATTCACCGCCTTGGCAACTCGCCGCATTTCTTTATCGACTTCGTTTTCATCTACTTTGAAAACTTCTGCAGCGACCGCAGTGTGAATATCGAGCCCGGTCCGAAAAGCCTCCATCATCGCGGCATCCTGCGAAAAGTGGGCCAGTACCCGCAGCTCAATTTGTGAATAATCACAGCAGAGTAATTCCCAGTTATCATCTCCCGGAATGAATGCCTTACGAATTTGCCGCCCTTCTTCGGTGCGGATCGGAATGTTTTGCAGGTTCGGATCACTCGAACTGAGCCGCCCGGTTGAAGCGACAACCTGGTTGAACGAAGCGTGGATCCGTTTTGTTTCCGGATGAATCAACTTCGGGAGCGCATCGAGGTAAGTCCCTTTCAGCTTGGCGAGCTGTCGATATTCAATGATTTTCGCGGGCAGGGGATGCAAAGGAGCCAGCTTTTCCAGAACAGACTGATCGGTACTCGCGCCTGTTTTTGTTTTCTTTTGCACGGGCAGACCAAGTTCACTGAAAAGTATCTCCCGAAGTTGTTTGGGGGAATCCGGATTGAAAGAATGCCCCGCGATATCTTCCAGCTCGATCAGCAGTTGTTCGATTCGCTTTCCTGCCGATTCACTTTGTTGTTGCAGTTCGTCAGCATCGACAGCGATGCCGTTCAGTTCCATTTCGGCCAGCACGGCAATCAGCGGTTGTTCAACTTCCTCGAACAGTTTCCAAAGTTCTTCCTGATGAAGTCGCGTTCGGATCAGTTCGCAAAGCTGCAAGGCGATATCAGCATCTTCGCTGGCGTATTCGGCAACTTGCGTGATATCAATTTCGTACATCTTCTTCTGTGTTTTTCCCTTGCCGATCAGATCAGAAATCGGAATCATCTGATAATTGAGATACTCGTCGGCTATCGCAGTCAGCCCATGACTTCGCGCCCCGGCATCAAGCAGATAATGCCCGACCATCGGATCCATTCCAATGGTTGCAATCTCTAACCCGTGTCGACGCCAAACGAGCATGTCGTATTTGATGTTCTGGTTACTGATCGCAATCTCGGGATTTTCCATCACCGGACGAAATGCTTCAATCACTTCCTGAGAGTCGAGGGTTTTCTGCCCGGCCGGACCATCAACGGGAATATAGTACGCGGTTCCTGCTTCGTGACTGACCGCCCAGCCAACAATTTCAGCCTGCATCGCATCAACAGAAGTCGTTTCCAGATCGATACAGATTTCCTTCTGCTTGAGTAGTCTCCCAATGAACTCCTGAAATTTTTCTGCTTCATCAATAACGGTCCATTGGCGATCTCGCATAATTCGCCGTGCCGGCTGTGCAGAAGATTCAGGTTCGTCATCAGGAGCCGGGAGATGATCGAACAGGCCGCGTGCCTTTTTTTTCTTGCTTGTCGAACTTTTTATTGTCGGCTGGTTATTGGAGGCAGCAGGCTGAAATTCGGTTGTTGAATCGAACTCTCTTATTTCATCGCGAAATTTTCGAAACCCGAAATCGAGAAACAGCTGCTGGAGCTTTGCCGCATCGATGCTATCGGTTCGAGCGGTTTCCAAATCGAATTCCAGCGGTAAATCAGTTCGCAGAGTGACCAGTTTGCGTGAGATACGAGCCTGGTCAGCAAAGTTCACAAGATTCTCACGAAGCTTCTTTCCCGGTGCTTTTTCCGCATTGGCAAGGACGTTATCCAAATCGCCGAATTGTTCGATGAGTGCAGCTGCCTTTTTCGGACCGACCAGTGGCACGCCGGGAATGTTATCAACCGAATCACCCACCAGCGATTGAAAATCGATCACCTGATCGGGGCGAATGCTCCAGGTTTCTTTCAGCTTTTGCGAATCAAAGAATTCTCCTTTTCTGCAATTGTACATGCGAACGTGATCGCTGAGCAGTTGCCTTAAATCTTTATCGCTGCTGACCAGTACCACATCCATCCCCGCAGCTTCCGCCTGACGGGTAATGGTTGCAATCACATCATCTGCTTCCCAGCCGGGATAACCGACAAACGGAATCCGAAACCCTTCGATAATTTCGGTCAGCATCGGAATTTGCGGCACCATTTCCTCCGGCATTTCCGATCGATTCGCCTTATATTCTTCATACCAATCAGCACGAACTCCCGGCCCTTCGGAGTCTATCGCACAAAGCAGGTAGTCCGGTTTTTTCTGTTTGAGGATTTGCAGCAGATCACGAGTGAATCCAAAAACCGCATTCGTCGGTTGACCGGCAGGTCCGGTCATCGACGGAATCGCGTGAAAAACCTGGAAAAACAGGGAAAATGTATCAATAATATAAATCG
>WFOZ01000635.1 GCA_015487825.1 Planctomycetaceae bacterium | reverse complement strand
TGCTGAGAGTAAACCGGCAATGAAATCATATCACTCACTCTTCATCCTGCCAGACAGGATACCTGTCAATAACTTCTCGTCAGTATTGTTTGAACTACCTCAGCTCCTGCACCCATAAGCCCTTGCTTCAACCAGTGCAAAAGATACTACTACATCTACAATTTTTGATCTTAGGCTGACGCCATCGAATAGTGCGACAACGGAATGCGGACCCCAAAAACAACCCTCAATTTAAAGTCCGAAAAGGCACTATCCCATTTTATTCGTAGGCCGAACCAGAACATAGCCACCCGGCGGGCCTGGAACGCCACCTTTAACCATAATCAAATTCTCTTCAGGAATGATGCGGGCAACTTCCAAATTTCGCATTGTAATGTGTGCAGAACCGTAATGCCCCGCCATCTTTGTTCCTTTAAGAACGCGGGACGGATCAGCACTCTGTCCGATTGATCCACCGTGACGATGAACCTTCTTCACACCATGCGTAGCTCTTTGGCCCGCAAAATTGTGACGCTTCATCACACCCGCTGTACCTCGCCCCTTGGAAGTGGCAATCACATCGACCCGGGCGCCAGCTTCAAACTGACTTTCGGCGTTCAGTATTGCCCCAACTTCCAAACCGTGATCTTCGCCATCAGTCCGAAATTCGCGAATAAACCGCTGAGGCTCACACCCCGCAACAACTCCACATTCTTTCCCGGCTTCTTTGAGTGCCTTTCGCCTTTTGCTGCTAATTTCCGCAACATGTCCACGTTCAGCACGATTTGCCAACCGGCGAGGCTTGTCGCCAAACCCAATCTGAACAGCTTCGTAACCATCACGCTCCTGGGTCCGAATTTGAAGCACGGGACATGGCCCTACCTCAAGCACGGTAACAGGGATAACAACACCCCCATCTCCGTAGACCTGCGTCATTCCAACTTTTCGACCAAGCAGCCCAACAGGCATCACTTCACCCCAAAATTATACAGACTCTAAACGAAAGAGAATAAACGACACCCTTATCGCGCAAAAACAACCCATCGACAACCTGGAACCCGTCACGCCACCCGATTTGCGGGCAATCTGCGAGAGCCGGGCAGGTAACAAAGCCCTGGCAAGGACAAACTCTCCCAATCTGCTCAAAGCAGAGAAAGAGATTATGCAGTTGCCTTGATCTTGATATCAACTCCAGCGGGTAGCGACAGCTTGTTCAGGGCGTCGATTGTCTTACCCGTAGGCTGAACGATATCAATGACTCGTTTATGAGTCCTGATCTCAAATTGTTCTCGCGATTTTTTATCAATATGCGGACCTCGCAATACCGTATATCGCTCGATCCGAGTAGGAAGAGGGATCGGACCATGAACAATCGCACCGGTACGCTTGGCTGTATCGACGATATCAGCAGCTGACTGATCCAGAACGGAATGGTCGTACGCTTCCATCCGAATGCGAATTTTTTCTTGTGATCCTGCGGACACTCCGCACACCCTTTCTCAACTCAAACAAAATAATCTATTAAAGACAGCGACAACGCTGCACGGCCCCAAAAAACGGGGAAGCGAGGATATTACTAGCCGCCTCTCAGATTGTCAACGAGATCGCTGTTGTTTTCTAAAACATTCGAGGAAGTTCGTCAGGTTTCCAGGTCTCCAGAGCGGACAAACCTTAAATCTGTTTCATTTTCCGGTTCAGGGATGTCTTTCTCTGTTTGTTTCAGCCTCATTGATAGCCACCTTTGTGCGTAGTCCTTCACGAGCTGATGTGGTACAACTCAGGTTATCGAATACGTATTCCGGATTTTTGAGTGTCATTGAGTGAGTAAAGGATCTTCTAAAGATGAAACCAGTCAAATCTGCTGGCGGCTGGCGGGCTATTCTTTATACTTGGACGAAGGCCCGCGAAGCAGGAGGGATATTCAAGCTGTGGAAGGCGATGCGGTCCCGAAATGCCTGTAAAACGTGCGCTTTGGGCATGGGAGGGCAAAAAGGGGGAATGGTGAATGAACTCGGGGCCTTTCCCGAAGTTTGCAAAAAAAGCCTGCAGGCGATGGTCGCTGACATGCAGGGGGCGATTCCTGATAAATTCTTTGATACTTATTCCATTGCCCAACTCCAGAAGCTCACACCGAAGCAATTGGAGCATGCGGGTCGTATTACGCAGCCGATGCTTTATACAAAGGGGGAAAACTATTACCGACCGATTTCCTGGGAGCAGGCTTTTCAGAAAATCGCAGGGAAGCTGAAATCTGTCGTTGCGGATGAAACGTTCTGGTATTTCAGTGGACGCAGTTCGAATGAAGCTGGCTTTCTGCTTCAATTATTTGCCCGA
>WFOZ01000634.1 GCA_015487825.1 Planctomycetaceae bacterium | reverse complement strand
TACATTTTCTTGCTGAAAAAGTTTGCGTACCGTTTGTAAACTTTTTTCGTTAGTAGCTCAGAGAACACCCAGCACGGCTGGTTCATTCTGATAGCCGTAACCAAACTGATGTTTTTCTAAAATTTGCGAGCCCTTCGCAAACTTTTCCATTAGCAACACAAATACCTGTTCGTTAGTACCCACCTCAATCAGAGAGTTTCTGGAAATTTCCTCATTTTCATACAAGACGAATCTTGCAGATACTATTTGGACGATCTAGAATAAAGCTATTGAGATTGAGTCTCACTTTCATATTCAGGAAATGAATCGAAATGAATAACGAAGCCTCTGTATTACCTTTGGATTCGCTGCAACCTGGTGAATTGGCTACGATTGTAGACATTTCAGGTGACCGAATGACCGTTAACCGCCTGGAAGAAATGGGAATTCGGTGTGGATCGCAGGTGGTTGTGAAAAATCAGAACGGTGCCTTGCTACTTAATGTAGATGGGCGTGACATGATGCTAAGATGCAGCCAGGCTGTGATGATTCTGGTTTCCATCGCTTCTGTCTTTCCTGTTGTTTAATTGAGATTAAGTCTCTTAGCTTCATATCGCTCCCCCTTTTTCTGCTATTACGCCAAATCCATCGAGATCATGCCGACTCTCAATAACTTAAATATGGGTGATCAGGCGACGATTTCTCACATCGAGGGGACAGATGCAATTGCGATGCGTCTGATGGAGATGGGCCTGTTTGAAGGGGAATCGATTCGCTTTGTCGGTAAGGCTCCGATGGGGGACCCGCTTGAGTTTGAAGTTTGTGGCTGCAAGATTTCACTTCGATCTTCTGAAACAGAAAGAGTTCACATCACTTCGGAAACAAAACTGTAAATATTGAAGTGCCTGCCGTGCGAATGAGTATTTATCATGCCGAACTCTACTTCTGATGCTGCAACTCCTGAAGAATCTGATGATAGATCAAGTTCCCCTGCTTCCAAATTAACATTCGCGTTGATCGGTAACCCCAATACCGGGAAAAGCACGCTGTTCAACGCCTTAGCCGGAATGAAAGCGCGCGTGGGAAATTATCCCGGCGTAACTGTTGAGAAAAAGATCGGAAGCTTTCAATATCAAAACTGTGAAATTGAGCTGATTGACCTGCCGGGAACTTACAGCCTTTCTCCACGTACAGCAGACGAAATGGTTTCCGTGCGTGTACTGCTTGGTCTGCAGGAACAAGCCGAGGCCCCGAATGCGGTCGTCTGTATTGTTGATGCAACCCACCTGCAACGACATCTTTATTTGTTTAGCCAACTTCTCGACTTGGGAATTCCTGCCATTCTTGTCTTGAATATGTGGGATGAAGTTCAGAAACAGAAAATAGAAATTGATGTCAAAAAATTTGAACAACGTCTGGGAGTCCCCGTTGTTGCCGCGTGTGCCAGAAGCGGTCTCGGAATAGACGAGTTAAAAGAAAAAATGCTGGCCCTGTTTGAAAAACATGATTCGGAAAACAGGCCAGACTCTAAACCTGCCCACCTTGAATTGTTTCCGGAAAATTTTCAACAGGCGCGATCCGAGATCTCACAAGTTATTCAGAGCAGAGCCGATCAACAGATCCCGGAGTATCTTGCCGAGCGGTTGCTGCTTGATATCAATGGCGAAACCGAACGGGAAATTCTTAATGGAGATGAATCAATCGCAGAGACATTGCGATCAAAGAGAGAGGAACTGAAACAGAACGGCTGCCCGATCCCTGCGATTGAACCGCGTGTCAGATACGGCTGGGCAAGAGAAATGCTGGAAGGGATTATCCAGCAACCGGAGTTACCTGCAGAGCATCGTGGAAATTCACTGGATCGCTGGCTGACACATCGTTTCTGGGGACCTGCTTTTTTTGCAGTTGTAATGTTGTTGATGTTTCAGGCGATTTATACCTGGGCGGGTCCGCTGATGGGTGGAATTGAATTCGCTCAGGACAAACTGAGTGGACTGATCATCGGTGCGATGGCCCCGGGAGCATTTCGCAGTTTGTTGACAGACGGAATTGTGGGCGGGGTCGGCTCGGTGGTCGTGTTTCTGCCTCAGATTCTCATTCTGTTTTTGTTTATAGCAGTTCTTGAAGATTGTGGTTATATGTCGCGGGCTGCATTTTTGATGGACCGTATCATGACAAAAGTCGGATTGAGCGGCAAAGCCTTTGTGCCCATGATCTCCTCGTTCGCCTGTGCAGTTCCAGGTATTATGGCAGCCAGAACTATTGAAGATCGCAAAGAACGATTCGTCACCATTCTGGTGGCACCGTTGATGAGTTGTTCCGCCCGCCTGCCTGTCTATCTGCTGATGATTAACGCGTTCATCCCTAAAGAGTCTATTTTCTGGGGACTCGTTTCGTTACAGGCATTTGTTCTGTTCAGTTTTTACCTGCTGGGTGTTCTCGTAGCGATACCGGTTGCCTGGATTTTGAAAAAGACATGGTTCAAAGGAGAAGTTGCCCCGTTTGTAATGGAACTGCCGAACTTCAAATGGCCCTCTTTGCGAGTTGTCTTTTACCGCGTCTGGGATCGTGGTCGCTCTTTTCTGAAGCAGGCCGGCACGCTGATTTTCCTGACGACAATTATCGTATGGGCAGCAGGTTATTTTCCCGGGGATCGTTCTGAATTAAATCAGGTGATGACTCTGCTTGAAAGCGAATCACTTTCAGAAGATGAGATTGCCCGAGAGATTTTTGAGCAGCGCAGTCGTGAACTTTCTTCGCAACTTTTGAATTCCAGTTTTCTGGGTACAGCTGGACATTTTATAGAGCCGGCAGTTGAACCGCTCGGCTGGGACTGGCGAATTGGAATGGGAGCTATTGCATCGTTCCCGGCACGTGAAGTAATTATTGGAACCCTGGGAACAATTTACAGCCTTGGCGGCGATGTTGATGAAGAAGATGCCGGCCTGATGGAAAAAATGCATTCGGCCCGCAAAGCAGACGGCACTCCTGTTTATAATATTCCAGTGGCGTTGTCGGTAATGGTATTTTTCGCCTTATGTGCCCAATGTGGTGCTACGCTGATGGTCATGCGGCAGGAAACCAATTCATGGAAATGGCCCCTGTTTTCTTTTGTGTATATGACAACACTGGCGTATCTTGGAGCATTGGCAACGTACCAGATCGGAATCGCGTTACTACCTGTGGTTTGAACTTCTTGTCATGAAATGCTGTGCAAAAGTGGCAGGATATTTTGAAATAACTGGGTAGCCCATCCGCTTTTAGCGGTTGGGTTGCGAAGCAACAAGATGCTCGCGCCATGTGGGTTCCTTTATTATTTGAAGCTTCAATGATATTGAACGCACATGGCGCAAGCATCTTGTGCCTGGCGGCACCCAACCACTGAAGTGGTCGGGCTACCCTCCTCATAAATTATTGGCTCCGGTTTATCCGGGTAGACAATAATCAGTGGAATTCGAAAAGGAGCAAGCATGATCGACTGGCAAAACATTCTCAGCCTGTTCATCGTAGCCGCTGCAGCGATTCAGCTGGTGCGTCTTCTCATCGGAAAAAAAACAAAGTGCGGCAACTGCAACCATACCTGCCCTACACAACAAAATCACGATAGTTCGCTTGTCCAACTTGACGATTTAACGGGCAGAAAATAGCTGAACAGTGTCAGGGCTTACTCGGCTGGAGAGACCAAAGGGATAATTTCCTGTTGAACGACAGTGGAGCAGGTTGCGAGGATTTCGCCTGTGTAAATATCGTATGGCGATCCGTCGAGTCGGGTTACCTGTCCGCCCGCTTCCTGGACGAGGAGAATTCCGGCAGCCATGTCCCACGGTTTCAAGGTTGAAGACCAATAGACATCTGCCCGGCCACACGCCAGATAAGCCAGATTCATCGCAGCAGAACCTAACCGCTGAACAGTTCTGGCGATTGGAAGCACCGCAAGAAACTTTTTAACAGCCGGGTGTGCAACGTCTCCTGCAACAGGAAGGGAGGCGATACATAATGAATCAGATAGTTTTTCAACTCCGGAAACCTGAATACGTTCGCCGTTAAGAAACGCACCGCTGTTCTGGCAGGCATGAAACAGGTCATCCCGGGTAGGGTCGTAAACAACCGCGACCACGATCCTCCCTTTGTACTGCATCGCAATTGAAACACAGTAGTAAGGAAAACCGTGAACGTAGTTCATTGTCCCATCGAGCGGGTCAATCACCCAGAGGTAGTCGCTTTCCTGCCCGGTCTGCTCCAGGCCTTCCTCTCCCAGATAACCATGAGTCGGGAAAGCGTCACTGAGAATTTTGAAGATCGTTTCCTGAGCATCGAAATCAGCATCGGTGACAAGATCGGAACGCCCTTTTTCAGAGATCGTAAATTTCTTCCGCCACTTCTGTAGCACTTCTCCAGCCTGCCTGGCTGCATCAATTGCACACGTGAGATACTCTTGCCAACGTTGTATATCGGACATATTAATTCCTGTATTATTATAGACTCCGAACGAACCGGAAGGATCCGCCGTTGGCTTTCGAGTTATTTATTGACAGATTATTCATCAGTCATCGGACGCTAGCCCACAGTTCCTCTCACAGTCACACGAACCGGATGCTGGCGCTAACGGCTGATTTGCTCGTGAATATCCGGAGTAGTGGTGATTAGTATCTTATCAACAAAATGCTGCGCAAAAGTGGCAGGATATATTAAAATAATTG
>WFOZ01000633.1 GCA_015487825.1 Planctomycetaceae bacterium | reverse complement strand
GGTGCCGCTGCGAAAGAGCTGCGCGTAACGAAACCGGCACAGGCTGCCTCCCGATTCAAGCGTCTGATGGGGACCGAGCAGAAAATTCAAATCGGCTCGAAACATTTCACCGCCCCCGAACTTTCCAGTCTGGTATTGAAATCGCTGAAGGCGGATGCAGAAGCGTTTTTGAAGGAAGCGGTTGTCGATGTTGTTATTTCGGTCCCCGCCTATTTCAACGATTACCAACGCCGTGCGACGAAGTTTGCGGGCGAACTGGCAGAGTTGAATGTCCTTCGCATCATCAACGAACCGACCGCAGCGGCACTTACGTACGGTTTTCATGATCGAAATGCGGATAAATCGCTGCTTGTGATTGACCTGGGAGGCGGCACGTTTGATGTCACCGTGATGGAAATTTTTGAGGGGAACCTCGAAATCATTTCTACCGCAGGAGAATCGATTCTGGGAGGCGAAGATTTTACGGATCGTATTGTTTCAAGCATCCTCAAAAAACGGGAGGTCAATTTTGAAGCAGCCGAACTTAAATTTCCGATGATGATTGCCCGTTTATCGCAGGAATGTGAACAGGCCAAACAGCGATTATCGCAGCAGGAACAAGCAACCATCCGCATTCCCCAGCAGGATGGAACGTTTTCAGAATCTCCTGAAGAGGTCACACTGACACGGGAAAGTTTCAAACAGGAAACGCAACACCTGTTGGATCGTATCTCCCGCCCCGTCCTCAAAACTTTGCGCGATGCCCGTAAAGGCATTGAAGATGTGGGCGATGTCATTTTTGTTGGCGGAGCAACGCGAATGTTTCTGATGGAGGAGTTTGTTACGACCAAGCTGAAGCAGGCCCCTTTGTGTGAAATCAACCCGGATGAAGTCGTCGCGCTGGGGGCAGCGGTGCAGGCAGCACTTATTGCGGATGATCGCGCGGTCGATGATATGGTGATGACGGACGTCTGCCCCTTTACGCTGGGCGTCGAAGTTTCGCAGGAATTCGGTTCCCGCATTGCCACCGGGTACTTCATGCCGATCATTCATCGCAATACAACAATCCCCGTTTCCAAAGAAGATTCTGTGGCAACGCTTCACGATAATCAAACGGAAATGAGCATTCGCGTTTTTCAGGGCGAGCATCGCAAGGTGGAAGGAAATTTATTTCTTGGCGAGTTAAAAGTTCGCGGCATTCCAAGTGGTCCGAAAGAAAAAGTCGTTCTGATCCGCTTTACTTACGACTTGAATGGCATTCTCGAAGTGGAAGCTATTATTGATGAAACCGGCAAGAAAGCATCGGTCGTACTGGCAAATAATGCCCAGGGGCTCGACGAACGGGAATTGCGGCAAGCGGTAAAAAAATTGCAGAAGCTGAAATATTACCCGCGTGATGATAGCCGAAATCGCAGGTTGCTGTTGTTCTGTGAAAATCTGGTCGGCGAAGTCAGCCCGCATCAACGCGAAGGGCTGGAGATGGTCATCAACCAGTATGAAGATGCAATGGCAAGTGGCGAGCGGGAATATTTCGAATCCGCCAGAGAAAACCTGCTCATCGCGTTATCTGAACTGGGAGTTAATTACCACGAAATGGACGAGGATGATTCTGAATAAACGTGATTATCTCAAACAGGTTTTCTCGCTCGATTTATCGTACGAAACCGAGAAAATGATTGCCGCCCGCCGCGATTTCCTTGCGGGCAACGCTCAAGGTACGTCCAATAATACCCTCTCCCGCCGGCAGGAATTGTATTGGCAGTTACAGGAATTCCGTTACGAATTCTGGACTCTTTCTGCAAAAGAGCGTGCAGATAAAATCGAAGAATTATCGATGCAGGCACCGCAGGAATTCAAAATCAGCCTGGAGCATTTACAACAGGTTTCCGCTTTGGAAGAAGAGATAAAAAAACTGGAAAAAGATTTCGATTTCGATCCCCTGTTTGTCGAGCGATTAAAAAGCCGACTGTTGTGGAGCAACAACGCAGTCCCCGGCACTCTGGAACTACGCACCTCGATTCCAACCCAAAGATACATCGAGTTCACACGAATTCAGGAATCGGTTTCGGCTCTGCGAGAAAAGTATCCACAACTCGCTCACTTCGTCCCTCAATGGCTCGAAATGATCGAAACTTCGGAAGTAACGCTTGTAGAGGAAGCACCTGCGCGAGTGGATCCTGTTGTGCAACAGCAAGGGCAACCATCTGGCTACACCGATCCGTCTGATCAAGCCTTGAAGGAACTGGTCAGAACACAAATAGAAACGAATCGGTGTACTGTAGAAATAGAGGAGAAGAAGAAGCGGAAAGAGGATGAAGAGCATGCTATAGCAGCCTTTGTGTTGATTTCACTTGGGCTTGTCCTATTACTTCTTATGTTATTTGGATAGCAATGTAGGGTGCGTCGTGACGCACCTTTGACAGGCATCCCACATTTGGTACGTCTCGACGCACCCTACGAAATGAACCTATCTTTATTATCCATAATGATGCGTTAACTATGTCAGAAACTCCGAATTGGAACTTGCTCCCTGGAAATCCGTTGAAGTTTTTTCAGCTTCAACGCGGTTGCGATCAGCGTGCGCTCAAGCGTGCTTATGGGAAGTTAATTCGCCAATTCAAACCGGAGCGATTTCCGGAAGAGTTCAAAAAAATTCGAGCCGCTTATGAAGAGCTTCAGCAGGAAATTGAATACAGCTACTGGGAAGAAGAACAGGCAACAACGCCCGATTATGAAATTGCCATTGATGAAAAACCAGAATCTGACAGCGCAGAGAACTCGGTAGAAAACAGTGACGAACCGATAATCATTCAGCGACCGGATCTGGCATCGATAAATGTTTCAGTTGAATCAAACTGGAAAGAGCGAATCGAATCTGAACAGCCGGAAGACCTGTATGCGGAACTGGAAACTAAAATACCAAAGCAGCCAGACGATTTCCTAAAGCTGGCTATCCTGTCCGATGTTGTCATCGACCAACCTGAACCGGGCGAACCAGCCCAATTTGAAACATGGTTGCTGCGCGGGATCGAGCAGGCACCGGAGCCTCATCTCCTGATACAGGCACTATCAAATTATTTTGAGCAACTTCCCGAAAAACGATTTACAGACGAATCGCAACTGGCTCAATTTTTGCTTCAACTGGCACGAATTATTAACACGCATCGTTTTTTTCGAGTGACGTTACCCCTCTGGTTCAAACTGCTGCGAGAAGCGTCTCTGGAAACTTTCCGGGAAACACTTGAACGCTGTGAAACGATTCTGTTTGATCCGAATGAACAGGAAAAACTTATTTTCTACGTTCAAATGCTCAATGCGATGCAATGGAAAATTAATGAAGCCCGCCGAATCGCATACAGCCACGGTTTATTCAAACCAGTTTTTAAAGAACTCTCCCACTGGCTGGAAACAAAAAAAGAGTATCTGGAAGCTCATTACGAACTGCTGCCATTCTACAATCTCGACAACATTTTTGACGAAGCCGATCTGATCCGACAGTACCACAACAGTCTGGGAAGATTTCTGAATCAGGACCACACGATTCTGCGAAGACGTTTTCACGAGATGCTACGCGATTACGTCCTCAATACTCAGGAAGTTGCCCAGGAGAAATTGATTCAGTTTCAACTCTCTGTTTTAGAGGATGATTCAGAAATTCTTGATTGCTTTTCATCCTCGTTGGAAGACGAAAAAAACTTCCTCAACCTCTGGACCTGGATGGTCAACGACTGCCCCGGAATGCACACCGAAGCAGAAACAGAACCGGAAAAGATGAGGGCGAGTGCAACACAATTATTGAGGCAGTGCTATCGCGTTGAGTTGCCATCCGGTTTTTCTGGACGGGTAGAACAGCCAAATCATTTTTGGATAAAGCTAATATCGCCTGCCTCCACTTACGTGCCTTTTTTTCTAGGGTTATTCTGGCTGGGCTATTACTTAGTGAGCTTACCTGTCAGCGAACAAGCAAATAGCGGCATTTTTACGTGGGGATTTGCGATTGTTATTATATTGACTATTATCAGTTCGATTTTCGGTCATTTTCTACAGAAGAAACTTCTTGAAGAAAAGGAACCCGTTGAGAAAAAGATACACAAAGACAAAAACTCCCTGTATCAACAACTCTTACAACCGTTATGGATCAATTTCCTGGCTAATAATCACTGGCAATATGAATCCGTTATGGATATCGTCCAGATGGAAGCGGCAAACTGGCCTTACAAGAATATTACCGTTTTGCTGAAATACGCAATGAGAGATACCGGGGCCTTAATCGTCGCGCTCGCACGGCGATCACTTCCGTAAGGATCGTTCGTACAAGCACATCTTCCGACGAAACAGGAATACAGCGAATGTTATTGCCTGAGTGATGTTCGG
>WFOZ01000632.1 GCA_015487825.1 Planctomycetaceae bacterium | reverse complement strand
TTAACAGAAATGTTGAAAGCTGAACAGGAACGGATTCAGGCGGTTCGCGAGAAAGAAGCATTACGCACACAACAGATGACAAACCTGGCTCAGCTGGCAACCGGCGTGGCTCATGAAATCAGAAATCCGCTGACATCGATTAAAATGCTTGTCCAGGCAAATCGAGCCCTGCTTGAAAAAGAAGGAACACCGGCACGCGACCTTGAACTTGTTGAGCAGGAGATACGCAGAATGGAACGCTCTGTCAATTCTCTGTTAGATTATGCCCGACCGGAAGAATCTGAGTTCAAAGTTCTTTCACTGCAAAATATCATCGAAATTACAGAGCGGCTTATTGAAGGTCGCTGTCTGTCACAAAAGGTCAAACTGGAACTGGAAATTGTTTCCGAACCGGTTATTGTTTACGCTGACACCCAGCAGCTTGCGCAGTTAATGCTCAATCTTTGCTTAAATGGACTCGATGCGATGCCTCAAGGAGGCGTATTGACAATCGCACTTTCTATTCAAAACAGACTGGCAATCTTACAAGTACAGGATACCGGTGATGGCATCCAGCAGGAAATTCTCTCTCATTTATTCGACCCCTTCCTGACGACAAAAAAGAATGGGGTCGGGCTGGGACTGGGAATCTGCAGGCGCATTGCAGAACAGCACCAGGGAAAAATTCGAGGATACAACCTTCCACAGGGAGGTGCCTGTTTTGAATTAACCATTCCACTGTATAATACAAAGCAGAATACCAAGTAGAATGCGATCGCTCAAAAAAGGAAAGCGTGATGCCCAGGTTATTAGTGATCGATGATGAGCCCGTAATCCTGCTTGCTTTTGAACGAGCCTTTGCCGATGAAGACGTCGAGTTGCTTACAGCAGAAACAGCTGCCCGGGGAGAAGAACTCTTTAGAGAGTATCAACCAGACGCTGTTGTGCTTGATTTACGACTGCCTGATAAATCTGGTATTGAATGTTTCAAAACATTGCATGAGACAGACTCTCGTATTCCTGTTATCTTCATCACCGGACACGGCACCGTCGAAACTGCAATTGAAGCAACGAAACTTGGGGCTTACGATTATCTGTTCAAACCGCTGGAACTGGATGAACTGAAAAGTTTAGTCAAAAAAGCCTTTCATCTCAGTCATATGATACGTGTTCACCCCGCGGTCCCAGGCCCGGATGGTGAAACAGAAGCCGAGGCAATTGTGGGCCGCTGCTCGGCAATGAAAGAAGTTTATACATCGATCGGGCGAGTTGCAGCACAGGATATTACCGTGCTGCTTCTGGGAGAAAGCGGCACGGGGAAAGAAATTGTTGCCCAAGCCATTTATCACCACAGTTCTCGTGCCAAAGGACCGTTTCAAGTGATTAATTGTGCTGCAATTCCGGAATCGTTGCTCGAAAGTGAACTGTTCGGCCACGAAAAAGGCTCTTTCACCGGAGCAGATCGGCAACGAATCGGGAAGTTTGAACAAGCCGATGGCGGAACTATCTTTCTGGATGAAGTTGGTGATATGTCCCCGTTAACACAAGCCAAACTGTTAAGAGTGTTGCAGGAACAGACGTTCGAAAGAGTTGGCGGCAATAAGCAGATTAAGGTAGACGTTCGAGTAATTGCGGCAACCAATCGCGATCTGAAACAATTTGTGGAAGACGACCTGTTTCGAGCCGATCTCTATTTTCGACTGGGGGTTGTCACGATCCACCTGCCGCCACTGCGAGAGCGAAAAGGAGATGTCGCCATCCTTGCAGAACACTTTTTAAGAAAATATGGTGCAGAGTTCGGAAAAGAAGTAACTCATCTGGCAGCGGAAACACTCACTGTTCTCAATGACTACACCTGGCCCGGAAACGTGCGTGAACTGGAAAGCGTAATGAAACAATCGTTACTTAAAGCACAAGGCACGGTATTGCTGACGGAGTTCCTGCCACCACTTTCAGGCGAGCCCGCTACGGATCTATTCGATAACCAGACCATCTTCCAGCAACAGGAGTTTGTCGCCAGGCGACTGGAGTCCGGCTCCACCGAATTATACGGCGAAACAATCCAGCGGGCGGAAAAAGATTTAATCACACAGGTCCTGAAACATACACAAGGCAACCAACTACAGGCAGCAGGAATCCTGGGAATTTCCCGAGTCACCCTGCGCAGCAAAATCCGCTCCCTGGGAATAAATATCAAGGATTTTTAAGGTAGATTGCAGATCGTATTTCAGACATGTTGGATCTCTCAGCTGAATCAATTGAATTGACAGTCATTGAAGCAAACTCCATCGCCCCCTATCCTTGCTTGGCAGCACGTAATTTATCTACAGGAGTGACTCCAGAATCGTTAGCCCCAATAATTACGTGCTCAATCTCTGACTTGCTCCGTGAGACATCGGTAGAAAGTTTCTTTCGTCAATTACCGAAAGCAATGTAATTTGCACTTTAGCCGAGATGATCAATATTTATAACCAGGTACCATATAAGTCCAGCAGTGGCTGCGGGCTGTTAAGGTATACGGGAAAGATTGTACTTATTCGTCGTCAGGAACTCCGTGGTGAGTCAGGTGCAGGCGGTGTAATCCTCTGGCAAACCAGGGGTAGATACAGGGAATGACTAACGAAGTCAGCAGTGTTGAAGTAATCAAACCGCCGATGACAACTGTTGCCAGCGGGCGTTGCATTTCTGCTCCGTCACTGGTTGACATCGCCATCGGCAGAAAGCCAAGGCTGGCTACCAGAGCCGTCATTAAAACAGGGCGCAGTCTGACCAGGGCTGTTTCGTGGCTGACTTCTATCACATCGCGTCCGGTATGTCTGAGATGTTCTGCAGCACTGACCCAGACCAACCCGTTGAGAACGGCAACGCCAAATAACGCAATAAACCCAACCCCTGCAGAAATACTGAAAGGCATTGAACGCAAATATAAAGCCAATATCCCACCGCTGGCAGCCATCGGGACGGCCAGGAAGATCAACATTGCCAACCGCATCGAACCTAAAGAAGCGTGCAACAGCATGATGATAATGATTAACACAATCGGGGTAATCAACATCAGCCGCTTGCTTGCAGATTGCAGATTCTCGAAATCTCCTCCCCAGCGAATTTCGTAACCAGTCGGGATATCAACACGTTCTGCGATAATCCGTTTGGCATCAGCCACAAAAGAAGCGACATCCCGACCGCGAACGTTGGCAGAAATAAATGTACGTCTGCGATTTGCTTCGTGTTCGATGGAAGGGGGTGTTTCTTCGAGTGTGATATCCGCCAATGCTTTTAGCGGAACCGAATTACCCCGGGAGTCGGAAATTGGAAGCTGTTCCAGCAAGGTAATTTCTTTTCGCCATTGTTCCGGAATACGAACAATAATCGGGAACCGGGCACGTCCTTCGAAAATCTGCCCCACCTGGTATCCGCCGATGGAAGATACGACATCGAGGACGGTCTGGGCATCGATACCGTATCGTGCCAGTTTTTCCGGACGGGTTCGAATGGATAATGTCGCCAGGTTGGCCTGGTAGTTCGCTTTGACATCAACCGCACCAGGAATCTGTTGCAATGCCGCTTCAATCTGTTTTCCTTTTTCGCCCAAAATCTTGAGGTTATCCCCATAAAGCAGAACGGCAACATCCGCTTTAACTCCTGCCACAAGTTCATCGACACGCATTTCAATCGGCTGTGTAAATCCAAAGGCAACCCCGGGCACATTTTCGTTAAGAACATCGGACATCTGTTCGATCAGTTCGTCTCTTGTTTTGTGATCGGGCCAATCGTGTACCGGTTTGAGAAGCACCCAGACATCTGTCTGATGCACTCCCATCACATCGTTGGCAATTTCAGGACGACCGGTTTTACTAAAGACGGTTTTCACTTCCGGAAACTGTTTGAGAATCGTTTCAATTTGCGTCGACATTTCTATCGAACCTTCCAGCGTGGCACTGGGCAGGCGGGTCGCTTCAATAAGCAGGTCTCCTTCTTCAAGCCGAGGCATAAACTCGGCTCCCAGATTCATCCCAATAGGAATACTGATGGCAAACAAGGTGGCTGCAGCGGTCACGGTGACAAAAGAATGTTTAATCGCTGAGGTAACTATCGGCTTGTAAATTTTCTTGATCATACGAATGAGGAAGACATCTTTTTCGTCCATTTTTTTCGGCAAAAGCATGGAAGCCAATGCAGGCATTAATGTCATGGAAAGAATCATCGACCCGGCAAGAGCAAACAGAACCGTCAACGCCATCGGACGAAACAGTTTTCCCTCGGAACCTTGAAGCAGCAGGATCGGCAAATAAACAACCGAAATAATCAGCTCGCCAAACATGGTCGGCTTTCGAACTTCCACAGCTGCATCGCGAATCACGTCCAGATGCGGCGTCCCTTTATTATCGTGCGAAAGCCTGCGGATGCAGTTTTCGATCATAATGACCGAACTATCGACAATCAGCCCAAAATCGATAGCCCCCAGGCTCATCAGACTGGCTGTCACTCCCGTCATCAGCATCACATTGGTGGCAAAAAGCATTGAAAGCGGTATCGCCAGCGCAACCAGCAACCCTGCCCGTAAACTCCCCAGCATGAACAGCAACACGATCATCACCAGACCGGTGACGGCTTCGCCTCGTCCATCGCGAGTTACCGCTCCCTGCCGGGTCATCGGAGCGATTTCAACTGTTGCAATATCGCTGACAAGAATTGGAGTGCCATCTTTTTCACGTCGAATAACAACCGACTTGATATCATCGATATTGGTCAACAGGGAAGAACCACGAATAAATCGCTGCTCTCCATGATGCACCACATAGCCACCTCCTGCGGTGGCATTATTATTCTGAAGACGAGTAAAGAGCAGATTTAATGAAATGTCGTAACTTGTCATGCGATCGGGATCGGGACGGACTTCAAATGTTTTGTAAAACCCGCCATGCGTATTAATTTCAGTTACGCCTCGAACCTCTCTCAGTTTCGGAGCAACATCCCATTCAAGTAACGTTCGTAGCGCCATCGGAGAATGCGTTTTGCTACGGACTTCAAACTGAAGTACTTCACCCAATGCTGTTGTCAAAGGACCAATCGTGGGGGCACCGTATCCCGGGGGAATATCTTTTTTCGCTTCCGCGAGACGTTCTGAAACAAGTTGCCTGGCCCAGTAAATATCGGTCCCTTCATCAAAAACAATGGTGACAACCGAGATGCCGAATTTGGAAACACTGCGTAACTCATCAATTTTCGGGAGCCCGCCCATAACGGTTTCTACCGGATAAGTTACATATCGTTCCACTTCGATCGGGGAAAGAGAACCAGCATCGGTAACGACCTGAACCTGCACGTTGGTCATATCAGGCACGGCGTCAATCGGAAGATTGAACGCCGAATTCAAACCAGCCACAGCCATCAGAAAGACCAGGACCAGGACAAGAATCCGATTGGTAAGAGAGAACTCAATGACGCGCGTTAACATCGTATCTATTCCTGAGCAGAATCATCTTGAAAACGAAAGTAATTAATGTTCGTCTTCAAGCTGGGCTGGCATGTTATTAATCGTAGATAAAAACAGGGGAGACTCATCAGGCAGGGTCAGGTCAATTCAACAAACAAATCACTCTTCTCCTTCGAGTAGAAGCTCGGATTTGAGAAGAAAAGCTCCTTCAGTAACAACAAGCTGACCGGATTTCAGCCCGTCTTTAACTTCAACCCACTGGTCAGAAGCAATTCCGGTTGAAATCTCAACCTGCT
>WFOZ01000631.1 GCA_015487825.1 Planctomycetaceae bacterium | reverse complement strand
GTGTTGAGTATTCCAAATGCGTTGCTTAACAGAGGTTCTATCCCTCAACTGCCGGCTGCAGTTTCTGTGGGAGAAGTCGCTCAGGAAAATAAGGCTGAACAATCTGATACATCGTTGATTCTACCAGTGAAGCCAGATCGAATCGAATTGACAGATAACAACCCGTTACGCTCGTCATCTCCGGATTCACTCCCTTTAATTGCACCAGTTGCGAATGAAGATTCTGCAATGAAACCGACAGTTTCCGCTTACTCAGAAATCGTCGAATCAGAGGCGGGCAACGAAGCAAAACATCAGGCCGAATCAGAGAACCTGATTCTATCTCCGTTTCCTCAGTTGAACAATCCTGAGTCTGAATTAGAAACATCTGATGAAGTTGAAAAGAGCAATGGCGAAAAACGAACAGAGCAACAACCGGCTACTGAAACAGAGGATATTAATGTCGATGAAGCGGCTAGCTTTACCGATACGCCTATAACGGATTTTACCAGCGAATTCTTTTCAAATGCGTTAGAACAACAGGAAATATTGCCTGAGGCTACAGATCTATTTGAGGAAGAAACTTCTTCTGCTTTTCCGGGTGAGCAGGATTTAACAACACTGCTTGAGAAAAAAATGGGAGAAGCCATCCATACAGCCCGTGCAGGTGAAATTGTGCCGAACCCGATGATAGAAGCCAAAAGAACAGAAGGTCCTACGATGTTTGGCTTTATCGCTGGAGCATTTGTTGTCATCGGAGTGATGACGGTAATCATTTCAGCGTTACGGAATCAATTCACACACAATGAGCATCGTTTTGAGGATCAGCAACATCCTGTTGATCATATGATGATAAAAACAGAAGTGGAACAGTCGGTTGAAGCGGGCAGCATTGAGAAAAGTCTTTCACAGCCTTCCCGGACAGTTGCAGATTTATCTGATAAATCATCGCAGTTTTCAAGTGATCCGCTGACCCGAGCGAAACAGAAAGATGAAAGCCTGGATGCACTGTTGGAGAATAGGGTTCCCATTATTGAGGAGCGAGTGTTGTTGCCTCGTGAATTGAAATTCTTTGGGAAGCCGCATTTGTATTATGAATTTCGGCTCGACTCCAGTCATGATCTCAAAAAACCTCATCTGGTTTCTGCAATGAGGAAAATAAAAAAACAGGAGCAAACCGCAGAGGCATCTCAGGCAGAGCAGTTAGAAGGAAGTGCTGAAGCTTCATCTGACCGAAAAAGAAAACAGTCAGTCCCTGTATACTGGGAAGCGGAAACCGGAATGTTCGTTTCGTCTTGTGATCATCACTTGTTTGTTAAACCGGATAAATAACATCTGCTCAACACTGTTTGATGTGAGTAATAAAATATTCTTTCTGAAATCTGCATTCCTGGATATAAAATCTCGTCATTTGCAGCATTCAATGCTTCGATGGGAACAGGACGACGGACAAAGGATAAGTTGAAAGAGTTCAAATGAATATAGCAATTGAATTTGGAGGAAGTGAATTTCGCTCTTTGCGTCGTGAAGCAGGGCGTTTGCTTGCCCGGCGGGTTTCAACAGAGTATCTGGTGTTGGAAGATTCTGAAGCGCGCAGACGGTTGTTGGAACGGCATGGCGATGAAGTTGCGCACTGTGATGAAGGGATGATTGTATTTGGAACCGCTGCAAACGATTTGGCAGAAATTCTTTCCCTGCCGATGCAGTCTGCATTGGAAGAAGGAAAAATTCGTAATAACGATCCGGTCTCTCGTCAGTTTCTGGGGGCTCTTGTTGAAGGGTTAATCCCTGTGGCCAGCAAGCAGAATTCTGCATGCACTGTCATTAGCTCACAATCTGCAATTGACGAAGATGATTATTCAGAGCAGGAAGATATCGGATTTCTTATGCGCCTGGTCAAGTTGAGAGGTTATCAGCCAGGGATCATTTCTCCCGGAATGGGATTGATACTTTCTGAGTGTGCAGATGTTGGTTTTTCCGGGATCGCAATTAAAATGGGGGCCGCTCGAATGGATGTTTCCATTTCATACCAGACACGGGAGCTGGCTCGATTCTTTCTGCCTCGCGGCGGGATTCATGTTGATCGCCAGTTAGCTGTGACAGACCATCAGTTTGTGCGACTTAAAGATGGACGTGAAGTTCTCGATACCCGACCGATTCGGTTATGGCGCGAAGGAGTCAAAAGTCTCAATACTGTCTCTGATTCCAGAACTCTTGAATTACGAAACCAATATCGCGAAATTATTCGCCTGGGTCTTTATCGGATGAGGCAGGAACTTTGTCCTTCTGTGATTGCCCAACTACCAGGTACATTACCACTGATTATTGGAGGCCCGCTGGCAGAGCCTACCGGAATTGAAACGCTGTTCCAGGAAGCGATTGACGATGTTGACCTGCCGATTAAAATTACAACTGTCCGCAGGGTTCGCGATGCTGCTTTTTCTGTATTACGGGGCGGTTTAATCGCCGGAGAGCTTGATAATCCCAATATTCTTACTACTTTTGCTGCCTGAGTTCGAATAGACATCCGACAGAATCCGACAGAATAAATTTTATAGAGCCGTGTAATTCAATGCACGGCTCTTTTTATTTTGTGCCAACACGTTACCTGCGGCGATTTGGACGCTTTAAACAGGACTGTCGAAACGAGGTTTACGATTTTTTTTAATCCTCAAGCAGGTTTGTATCGTTT
>WFOZ01000630.1 GCA_015487825.1 Planctomycetaceae bacterium | reverse complement strand
GCCTGGGCATCATCCACTTCCTGTTGAGTCGTTGTCCCCGTTTTATGCAATGCAGCAGTTCGCTCGTAGGTTTGCTTGGCGTCGGCAAGTTGTGCTACAGCAGCTTCGACATCGGCTTTCGCTTTGGCAATCTCTTCTTTGCGGGAGCCAGCTTCCAGGCGGGCAACAATCTGTTTTTGAACTTCCAGCATCGCGCGGGCACGATCAACAATCGCTTCGAGGCGTTCTGTTTCCAACTTCGCCAGCAGTTGCCCTTTTTTGATGTGATCCCCTTCTTCCACATGTAAAACGGCAATACGTTCATTCCCATTGATTGCTAACTCCACCTGACGCACATCGACATTGCCGAATAGTGTCAATTCGTCGCTAACAGTCTGTTTCTGATGCGTATTCCAATACCAGCCTCCACCAATTCCTGAACCGATTAATAGAAGTACAACAATCGCACGAGTCATTAAAATGCCATTTCGTAAAGGGGGCTGACCATTGGAAGTGAACCTGAAAGATATACCGTTATGTGATTATCACGAGGTGGTCTTGTAAAGTCCAGTCAGAGTTAGTCCTTTAATTATCGATGAGTTTCCTTTTTATTTGTAGGTGGATTCAATTTTGAAATGCACCCGGATATTACCATGAGTGTTGAATCAATTCCGAATTCAACATTACTTCCTGATGTTGATGGAGTGTGGTTAAAAACATTCAATGTCAAGACCTCTGGTCATGTTTTACTGTACCACCCCAATGGGAATTTACTTTTCAGCGGTGGGATTACTGCATCACGAGGACATGAGGGAGACAATTCAGGTAAAGAATTTATTTCTAATGTCGTTAAAGAAGAGACTGAACGGTGTAGTGGACCCCAATCGTTGGACAGAATTTAGGTTACTTTAAGCTCATTTTGATTTGCTTCTTTTTCATCATTCGAGCCGCTGAGTCCCCTTCGTTTTGTCCAGAGGGGAGGTCAATCACGCTCTCCCTCTTTCGTTAGTTATTCATGGGGAATAGCATCCACATTGTGCAAAACAGTAACATAACCAGTGCGACTAAAATAAGTGATTGCCTTATGATTATTCAATAATTCGATATAGTCCTGTCTCTTAATCAGTATAATACAATCGAATGAGGATTTGTAGAAAAGATGGACTACATGCAGTGCCAATGAGCATCCCCGTCAGCAGAGAAACCGGCATCATCCAAAGAAAACTTAGACCGAAAAGATTAAAGTAGGCAATGCCGACTGCTGCTCCAATGCTGGCTGCAAGTCCAGCCAATGCTCCGAGCGTTGTGGCTCGGCGAACAAATATCGCCATAAAGAACAATACAAATAACGGTGCAGTGAGCAGGTTGACCACCTTGAAGCATAACTCGATTAGATTTCCCTCGACAGCCCCAACCAAAATACTCAACATCACAACAACAATGCCAATAAAAACGGACAAAATGCGAATTGTTTTAACCGAAGTTTCGGCGTTATCAGTTTTTCCAAGCCTGTTGATGAAGTCCTCTGAAATGACCGCACAGGAAGAGTTTACCCCGGAGGATAGACTGGACATCGCTGCTGAGAGAATCGCTGCGATTACCAACCCGGACAAACCGGAAGGCAACCCCACAAGAACAAAACGCGGGAACAACTGATCTGCTTCTTCCACCAGAGAAACGCTTGCATCTATCATTGATTGATGAGCCGTGAACCAGGCGATGAGCGCAAGCCCCACGACTGCCAGCATTAGCATCACAACTGCATCCGTCAACAGCGAGGTTATATAACTGCGGCGAGCTGCCCGGGCATCTCGTGTTGCCAGGAATCGCTGAATCGCCATTTGATCGGACCCGGCCGTGCAAATTTGCCAGGTAAACATTGAGATAACAACCCCCAATAACGAGGTGCGTGCTGTTGCATCAAACCCCCAACTTGGTTGATCCCAATGATTCACCCAGACCGTCGGCCACCAGGCAGCCACTCCTCCCAAATCGATACTGATAATGACCACGGTGACAATTGCTCCGATGATCATAATCAGACATTGCATGGCATCGGTAATTACAACCGCTCGCATTCCTCCTGCAGAAGTGTAGATGATGGTAATCACTCCCATCGCAGCACAAATCCACGGCGTCGAACTTGCACTAAGCCCAAGCAGCGGAACCAGAACAGTGCTGGCGGTGGCGTACAATACGGCTGCCATCCATGACATTCGTAGTAAGAGAAAGATAATGCAACCAACAAGCCGAACGCTCAGTCCCAGTCGTGATTCCAGTATTTCATAAGCGCTGGTTACTTTTAGTTGGACAATAATCGGTATCAGCAACCATCCGACAACATAGGCTGCAAAAGGATAAGCGATTATCTGACAAAAAAGCATCGGCCCATGCTGAATCATCTCGCCGGGGAGCGCCAGATAAGAGAGTGTACTCGTTAATGTTGCGAACAGTGAGACTCCAACGAGAAACGAATTCATATTGCGCCCGCCCAATAAATAATCATCGGGCGTCTTCGTACGTCGTGAATAATATCCACCAATGGCGAGCATCGATACGGCGTATAATGCGATAACAAACCAGTCAAGCGAAGTCATTCCGATAAGTTCCTTCGCAAAGAGTTGAATGGAAAATGACTGCTCGAGATTATTGCAATCATTCGAAATTCAGCAGACGATTGAACAATCATCACACGCCTTCAATAGCTATTTGCAATTGCTCAACACGCTTAATTCCTAAAACAACCGACGTAATACCGGGCTGTTCGAGCAGCCAACGCAACGCATACTGGGAAGGTTGCAGTCCGACTTCTGCGGCTTCGGTTTCAAACTTTTCGAGTTGATCAAACAGCGTTTCATCCGTTTGATTGAGCCACTCCGATTCGGCAGCACGGCTATCGACTGGCAATTGTTGACCGCGACGGTACTTGCCTGTCAGTAAACCGCCTTGCAAGGGCTGATATGGCGTGACTGCAATCTCGAATTCACGGCAGACCGGAACGCTGCCAGTCAATTCATCCTGTTTGAGCCAACTGAGTGGCGGTTGACTGATCACCGGACGCCGCCAACCGTGAGTATTACATTGTTTGATGATCTCAGTAATTTGCTGGCCGGAAAAATTGGACACACCCCAGTAACGAACTTTGCCCCTCGTTATCAACTCGTCCATGACGGCAAGTGTTTCTTCCAACGCTGTCTCAGGGTCTGGGCGATGCAGTTCGTAAAGATCGACATAATCACATTGTAAGCGAGACAGGCTGGAATCAATCTGATGCAGAATATGTTTTCGGGAAAGCCCCTCTCCTTCATACTCGCTGTTTCCGATGGCACTGCCCACCTTGGTGGTGATCACAACTTCCATACGGCGATCTTTTATCGCTTTCCCCAGAATCGTTTCTGCAACTCCTCCGCCAGAACCGGCTTTGCGGTCATATCCTTCGTACATATCTGCGGTATCAAAAAAATTGATCCCCTGCTCGATGGCCCAATGAACAATCCGAATCGCATCGTCGCTTTTTACGGGGGTGCCGAATGTCATCGTCCCCAAACAGATGGGAGAAACTTTGATGTCGGTGTTGGGAATCGATCGGTATTTCATTGGGAAACTTTACAGGAACCAAGTTGTTAAAATTGAGTTAATTATTTGGTAGATTGAAATGTCAATCGTAGGGTGCGTTGTAACGCACCAAATAAGGTTTGCCTGTAAAAGGTGCGTCACGACGCACCCTACGGCTACTCTTCTACAGTAGGCCAACAATGTGCGGTCGGATTAAGCAAACGCATCGGGCTGAAGTATGC
>WFOZ01000629.1 GCA_015487825.1 Planctomycetaceae bacterium | reverse complement strand
GTTTCAGCCGATCAGACACTTGAAATTTACGCGTTCATGGAAGCCGCTGGCGAAAGTCGGGAAAAAGGTGAAATCCCCGTTTCCCTCCAACAAATAATGAATCGCAACCGGGAAAAAGCAATGCGGCTGCTGAAATGAGTGCCTGTGAATTGAACACAGTACAGTCTTTGCAAACAGACACGTTGACACATAAGTCTTTCAGGCAAATAATGGTCTCACATAGCAAAGGTATCTCTGCTATAATTCTTCAGCGACTATTAAAAAACATACCACTAAAATAATTTAGTAATAAAGTGATTCAAATGATCAAGAAATTTATTTATCTGAAAGTGTCACATTGGATAAAGCCTGGAAGCAATCCTGTAATTTCTTTACGGATTTTCGGTTTAATGACACTTGCGCTGATAACCGCCGGGTGTTTATCAAACAGTACTGAACCGGATGCCGATGTAACACGTTACGTACCTGCTGTTGAAAACAAGAATGAGGATAACGAAATGCCTGCTTCAGGAGAATTGGAAAAGGCAACATTTGGCGGCGGTTGTTTCTGGTGCACCGAAGCGATTTACCAGGAAGTGGAAGGTGTGCAAGCGGTGGAATCGGGTTATGCGGGAGGTTCGAAAGAGACAGCCATCTATTCGAAAGTCGGCAGCGGCAATACCGCTCACGCAGAAGTGGTGCAGATCTCGTACAATCCAACAATAGTTTCTTATGCAGATTTACTCGAAATATTCTGGAAAACGCACGACCCAACAACGCTCAACCAACAGGGAGCAGATATCGGCACGCAGTATCGCTCTGTTGTATTCTATCACGACGAAAAACAGAAGCAGATTGCAATCGAGTACAAGAAACAACTCGAAGACGCAAACACATTTGACAAACCAATTGTGACAGAAATCACAGAATACCCCGGGTTCTTCCCTGCAGAAAAATACCATCAGGATTATTTTTCACTGAATCCCGACCAGGGATATTGCCAAATGGTAATCAGTCCCAAGATTGCAAAGTTCCGTAAGAACTTTGCCGACAAGTTGAAGAAGAATAGCTCAAGAAAAAACAAAAAAGTAATCAAGACAGATGCAGAGTGGAAAAAGATCCTGACTCCCGAACAATACAAAGTTGCTCGAAAACAGGGAACCGAACGCCCTTTCACCAACGAGTATTGGGACAACAAACAGGATGGTGTTTACTACTGTGTTTGCTGCGGGGAACCGGTCTTTGATTCCAAAACAAAATATAAATCGGGCACTGGCTGGCCGAGCTACTGGCAGCCTTACAGCGATCAGAGCATTACAACAACAATCGACCGCCATCTGTTTACAACACGCACAGAAGTGAAGTGCAGCACCTGCGATGCTCACCTGGGCCACGTTTTTGAAGATGGCCCCAAACCAACAGGTAAACGCTACTGCATTAATTCAGTCACACTGAAATTCAAAAAACGCGACGAAACTAAAAAGTGAGCAGAGCTGCAGATAACCCTGGATAAGTCAAATCCACAATGAAAAAGTCAATATAACTGCCCCCAGAAGGACTTGAACCTTCAACCTACTGATTAAGAGTCAGTTGCTCTGCCAATTGAGCTATAGGGGCTTGGGCTGCAATTTTTAGGTCGTTTTGGTGGTAAACATTGTACGAGATCAGATGCGATTTGCAAGCTATGTCGCAATTGAGGCAACGTCTTGTTCAATAGGCTCGACTCTTATTTGAGCACCTGCTTTTCAAGATGCTTGAACTCTGTTAAGGGAACCTCTCTTTTATGCCATCTACTTTCTCGCGTTGCGAATTTTTTCGCGGCTCCATTTGTAATTGGGACGGTAATCGATCAGTGCATTATAGATCGAACCGTTATAGTAAGTAACAAAAAGTGATTCACCATGGTTGTCTGAAAAATCCTGTCGCGAAAGTTTGTACCAATCAGACTGTTTTGTGAACCCGATCTCTCGTCCAAGCCAACGTAAATAGGCCCGTCTGTTATCAATATCTTTCCAAAACCCCTGTGGCACAGTATGGAAACACCATGGCTGCCACTGCTTGCGAGGAGCATACTCTCTGAGTGCCCGAAAAACGGAATCTCCATAATAATTCGCCAGCAGGCCACCTCCATGATTAGTATGAAAATGTGCCCGACTGATTCCATACCAGTCATCAACCGACTTCATCCCCAGTTTGTTACCCAGCCAATCCATATACGCTTTGCGATTTTTTTTTGCCTTCCAGAAACCCTGGGGCGTGCTGCGAAAAAGCCATTCTCTCCAAGGGTAATCGGGGATAAAATCGAGAACCGCCTGCTGAGGAGAATCCTCATAAAAATTGGCAAGCATCCCGCCCCCATAATTACAATGGAAATCCTGCTTGGAGATTTGATACCAGTCTTCTTTTTTGCGATAACCCAGCTGCTTAGCAAGCCAGCGCATGTAGGCTTTTCTGTTCTTCGCATCCATCCAGAAACCGCCGGGAACACGACCTGTGAGCCAAAGTTGTGTTGATTTTGCCATTCCGTCAATCTGCCTTTGAGTTAGCTTTAAACCTCTGAAAGTTACCGGGAAGATACTCTCAGGCGGGAACTATAACTATACATTGCGATAATGGCAACCGAAGCAGAGCTGATATTCGAAACTGTATTATTGCCATCAAAAACCACTTGTCGATATCCATTGGAACTTATCAAATGGAAATGATATGATCATGTCATCTGCTCCATACAACAGCAGTATGTTT
>WFOZ01000628.1 GCA_015487825.1 Planctomycetaceae bacterium | reverse complement strand
CGAGAAGACTCCTCAAGCAGTCCTCAAAAAGAGCATCGCCAACCCTCGCAGCTAACCAACTCGGCGATTACTCCCCAAAACAACAAATACTCTCCCTCACACACACCAGAGACAACCCCAGCGGGAGCGGCTGGCTTTCGGACCATTCAGAAAGCAAGGCTTGTCAAACAGTAGCGTTCCGAAATGTCCGCGAATGAGATGATTCAATTTTAAAACTTCACTGACCATCGTGCTGCTGACGACTCCCTGCACTGCTTCATGGTAGTCTGCAATAATCGAAGCGACATCGGTAACTTCCCGGTTATCGTATTCCATGAAAATTCCCCCTCCGCCAACAACGCGGCCCGGGCTGCGCAGTCCGGTTGCTTTAAGCATTCCTGTTACGCGATGCACGAACAAGTCGGAATACATTCCATAACCGAATGCCCAGTAACAACGCCATTGACCGAAGATTTCCCGATCAAACGGAACCTCTTCATGAAATCCTTCCTCGACACCCAGGAATCGTTTGAAGTCAACTGTTTTAGGAGTCATCTCTTTGGTGATTTTATTGTGACGGGACATTCCCATGCGTCCGTTGCGGAAGCACTCGGTTTGAAACTGGACGATTTTCCCAAGCTTACCGGAAGTAATCATCTCACGAGCCATGTCCCACACAGGTGAACTTGACGATTGCACTCCGACCTGCAGAATTCGTCCACTCGATTTCCATGTATTAACAACCTGTTTGGCTTGAGCGACCGTGTGTGTCATCGGTTTTTCGCAATAAACATCTTTCCCGGCCTTGAGAGCATCGATTGTAATTTTCGCGTGCCAGTGGTCCGGTGTGGCGATCACAACGGCATCGATATCTTTCTGTGCAAGAAGTTCCTGGTGATCGACATACGTCTTCGGAGTAAGGCCGGTTTGTTCTTTGATGTAGTCGACAAACCGCTGGCGATGGACTGAGTAAACATCAGCCACAGAAACCAGGTCGATGTTTCGCCCTTTTTTTCTTAACCCGACGAGTCGTTTGGTTAAGGCATTGAAACCACGATTTCCCGCCCCGATAACACCAATGCGTAATCTTTCATTTGATCCGGCTGCTCGGACTGACGAGGCAGCATTTTTTAGCGTTGCCACAGAAGCAGCAACTCCTGCTGTTGTTCCCTTTACAAAGTTACGTCTCGAAATTTCCGGTTGAATCATTGTTTTTTCCTATCACTCAAAAGCGTTGCTTCGGAATTAAATTCTTCTCTGCAAACGATAATTATTGAGAACTACGATGAGGTCAATAAAACCTTGTCGAAAGTAGAGTTCCTCAATGTTGTGAGTCCATTCTCGTGCATTTCACCGAGCATCTCAAGTTAAATATCAGTCGAACAACATCTGTTTCATTTTTGAATGACCAGGTGACGTGCTTGTCCTGCTCAAGAATGGAATTGTTTTCTGTTTGTTTTCATTAAACACAGCTCAATAGGCGAAAATGATTGCGGGCAGGTCACTCTGTACCGCTAACAGTCAATTTCTGCGCGTGGTGCGCAAATTTCAAACAAGATTCAATTTTGGTTACGGCTGTCAAAACAAACCAGCCGTGCTGGGTTCATGCGGCAATAAATTTTAAGTGGGGCTGAAACAAGAACCTGCAATTCACGCAATAAAGTTGACACCATCGAATAGTTTTCAGAGAGGTGAAAGAGTTGCTTTCTCCCTTGTTTGAGTAGATGATTTTTTACCGCAATGAAAAAACATGATTGTCCGTCGGGTGAATTTGAGATTCAGCTTTTGCATGATTATTGGTGTGAAATTGGTTAAGGTTTAATTGAGGTTTTTCCCCTTAATCGCGTCATAATGACGCACCCTTGGCGACATAATGCCGCACTTAAGACGCAAAATTTCTTGTCTTGAAAATATTTCAGACTTTCTTCTATTAAGGACCTTGACGTCCCTAACTATGGTCACTACTTTCGACGATAGAGATACGAAACTGGACTTGAGTGTCCGCTTTGTTTGGCTGATGAGTCTGAAAAGAAATTTTGTCGGTAACCTATTTTATTGTGACTGGATTAAGTCATGAAGTTTACACTGCAATTGAAAGAGGCTGTTCAACAAAGGCAGTCGCTGCAAGTACGCTTTAACCCACTGGCTTGCAAGCCTGGGCGTAACTGTTTTCGAATCACTCTGATGGTGCTGGCGATGGCGGTGCCTTCGATGGCATTGGGTCAGGAGTCGGCTCGTTATTTTCGTGCCAATTGTATGACCTGTCATACAATTGGTGGCGGACGGCTCACGGGGCCGGACCTGAAGGATGTTACCAAGCGTAAAGATAGAGAATGGTTGATCAAGTTTATTCAGAATCCGACAGCCGTCATTGATTCGGGTGATCCCTATGCGGCGAAACTGTTGGAGTCGGCTCGTGGTGTCAAAATGCCTTTGGCAGCCGGAATGAACGCTGCACGGGCTGAGGACATGCTCAAGTTGATTGAAGCTGAGTCAAAGCTTCCTGAGTCGCAATTTCAGGGGGCCAAGTTTTCCACCAAGCCGTTTACGGATAAGGATCGAGCTGCCGGGCGTGCTATATTCGTCGGTACGCAGAAACTCTTGAAAGGTGGGAGTGCCTGCAATTCCTGTCATAGTATGTACGACCTGCCCGCGTTTGGCGGAGGGCATCTGGGGCCGGATCTGACACGTGTCTACGAGCGGCTTAAAGGCCGCAAGGCATTAAGTGCCTGGCTGATAGCCCCTGCGACGGAAACCATGCAGCCAATCTTTAAGGACCATCCTCTGGAAGTTGAAGAGATTAACTCGCTGGTAGCATATTTTGAAGAAGCAGCCGGTCATGATGAGGCGAATGCATCGGTAAGTCGTATTGCATTTCTGCTTACCGGTCTGGTGTTTGCCACTGCGATTATCTTCCTGTTTGATGTTCTCTGGAAAGGGCGGTTTCATGCAGTACGCCGACCGCTTGTTGAGGGGATCAGAAGGGCTATTCATCGGGGTGTGGGTAAAGAGGACAAGCCGGCATCAGTTGCAGCTTCCGTTGCAGCTGAGTCTGACGGTTAATCACGTTTCGTTGGCCTGTACGGGCCACTGTAATGAAATGTTACTTTTAGAAGTCTAAGCAAGAAGTAAAACAACCGTTGGTAGTTTCGATTGAAACAAGGTGAGGAATAATTATGAGAGATGCCATTGCCTGGATTCGTGACGAAGTTAATCCCCAGAATCGACAGTGGGAAGAGTTCTATCGTAATCGCTGGTCGCACGATAAAGTTGTTCGTAGTACGCATGGTGTAAATTGCACTGGTGGCTGTACCTGGAACATACATGTTAAAGACGGTATTGTTACCTGGGAAATGCAGGGGCTGGATTATCCGCTTTTGGAAGATGGTATTCCTCCTTACGAGCCTCGTGGTTGCCAGCGTGGGATTTCCTACAGTTGGTATCTCTACAGCCCGCTTCGTGTGAAGTATCCTTATATTCGGGGAGCGTTGCTCGATTTATGGAAGCAGGCGAGGGCCGATTACACTGACCCTGCTGATGCGTGGAAAGCTTTGGTCGAAGACCCGGTAAAACGTCAACGCTGGCAGAAGGCCCGTGGTAAGGGTGGGTTCCGACGAACTAACTGGGAAACAGTGCTTGAAATTATTTCAGCTTCGATGGTTGGAACGATTCAGAAGCATGGCCCGGACCGAATTGCAGGGTTTTCGCCAATTCCAGCGATGTCAATGATCAGTTACGCTTCCGGTGCACGGCTGATGCAGCTGGTGGGTGGAGTTTCGCTGTCGTTTTACGATTGGTATTGTGATTTGCCTCCCGCTTCTCCCGAGACATGGGGGGAACAGACCGACGTGCAGGAAAGTGCAGACTGGTATCACGCAAAACTGATTGTTTCCATGGGGGCGAACCTTGGTATGACGCGGACGCCGGATTGTCACTTCATGGCTGAAGCTCGGCACAATGGTTCAAAAATGTGGGTCTTCTCTCCCGACTTCAACATGGTGGCCAAGTATGCTGATGAGTGGGTCGGGTTGAACGCAGGGCAGGATGGCGCGTGGTGGATGGCGGTTAATCATGTGCTGTTGACCGAGTTTCATCACGAGAGAAAGACTGAGTATTTTATTGATTATGTCAAAAAGTATTCTGACTGTCCGTTTCTTGTTGAAATTGGTAAAGATGGAAATGGCATTGTTCGGCCAGGTCAGTTGCTCAGGGCTGGTCGTTTGGAAAAATACAAGGGCGAAGATGATGGCCAGTGGAAGTTCCTCATGTGGGATGAGCAGGCGCAAGGCCCGAAAATGCCAATGGGAAGTTCTGGGGATCGCTGGGGTAAAGAGCAGGGTAAATGGAATCTGCTCCTTAAGGATGGTATGGATGGGAGTGAGATTAACCCGCAGTTGTCCTTTCTTGATGATCATGACGACGTGATTGAAGTCGAGCTTGATGATTTCGGTGCCGGTGAAGCGCTACATCGTGGTGTGCCGGTCAAGACGATTAAGACTGCAGCCGGCGAAGAGGTGCAGGTTGCTACTGTTTACGATGTGCTGATGGCTCAGTTTGGTGTTAATCGTGGTCTCCCCGGGGCCTATCCAGCCGATTATAACGACGAAAATGCTCCGTACACTCCAGCTTGGAGTGAGCGTTATACTGGTATTGATCGCGAACTTCTCATTAAGTTTGCTCGCGAATGGGGAACTACTGCGGAGCATACCAACGGACGCTGTACCATTATTATCGGTGCAGGTATTAATCACTGGTATCACGGTAATTTAATGTACCGGGCCGGAATAAACGCATTAGTCTTCTGTGGCTGCGTCGGAGTAAATGGCGGCGGTTTGGCACACTATGTTGGTCAGGAAAAACTGGCTCCGGCAGAGTCGTGGGCCTCTATCGCTCTTGCTAAAGACTGGTTCCCTCCTTCACGGTTGCAGAACGCGCCAAGTTGGCACTATGTGCATTCAGACCAGTGGCGTTATGAGAAGAATTTTACAGACTATCATACAGTTCCTAAAAATCCTGGTCCAAACAGCACCGCGCATGGG
>WFOZ01000627.1 GCA_015487825.1 Planctomycetaceae bacterium | reverse complement strand
TGCCTGCCGACTTATTTTCAGCGAAGCGGATGATCTTTCCGGTTTGACGGTTGATCGTTGTGGTGATTGGCTCGCGGTGCAGTTTACTTCTGCGGCGATGGAAAAACGATCTGAGGAAATTTGCGATGTGCTTGAAGAATTACTGCAACCCAAAGGGATTTGGCTGCGAACAGAAAAAGGGATGAGTGCAGCCGAAGGGATGAATATTTCTGATCGATTATTACGTGGAGAGGCGCCGCCGCGCCCGCTGTTTATCGAAGAAAATGGCCTTTCGTACGGTGTCGATTTATGCGAAGGACAAAAAACCGGGTTCTATTACGATCAACGCGATAACCGTTTGGCAGCCGCTCGGTATTTGCAGGGAAATGTGCTCGATGTCTGCTGCTACACCGGCGGTTTCTCGCTTAATGCACTCAAGCATGGGAGAACAAAACATGTGACCGGCGTCGATTCCTCAGCCACTTCGTTAAAAATTGCAGAGCAGAATGCAGCGTTGAACGATTTGAGTATTCAGTGCAAATTCGAACATTCCGACGCGTTGAAATATCTCGATGCGTGTGAATCGAAATACGATGGCATCATTCTCGATCCCCCAAAATTCGCCCGCAGCCGTGGCGGTATTCAACGTGCTGCAAAAGCGTATTTGAAATGGAATATCGCAGCGATCAAACTATTGAATCCCGGCAGCATTCTGGTGACATGCAGTTGTTCCGGTTTGATTTCTCGCGAAGATTTTGAAGAGATCATCGCCAAAGCTGCGATTGAATCGAACAGGAAATTAAGAATCCTCGAATCTCGCGGGCAGGCTTGCGATCATCCCGTTGCAACGACCTGTCCGGAAAACGCTTATCTGAAATGCCTCATCTGTGCAGTGGAATAGAGAGGCTTGGGTCATTTCAAATTCCATTGCAACGTGAATTGGTGTTGGTTGCGATCAGGAACGAATTTTGTTTTTTCGCAAAGAACATGTTTGCTCGGATCCCAGGTTCGAACTTCAATTCGCTTTTCCGTTGGAACAAAACGCATCACACGTAAGCCGTGAACGCCGTAATCTGAGAGTAATTCGTAAACGATATTACTCTGTTTTCCGGTACTTGTTAGCCTCAGAGCTTGCGTTCGGCTTTGGTCTCCACAGCAGATCATAAACAGGTTTTTGTGCTTGCTGAAACATTTATCCCACATTTGCTGGGATGTATTGCCTCGTTTACCGTGACACTTCTTCCATGTCATACGGCCTTTGGGGGCATCGAAATAATCTCGTGAGCTTTTTGGTTTGTTGAGTGGTCCCAAATCCATGTGTGTGGTGACGATGACATTCCGATCTGCGTATTTTTGAAAAATAGTATCTGCCCATGCAAGAACATCATCAGGTGCGTTGCACTCCAGATGAATCGCGACAAATTTAATGCCTGCTGCCTCAAACAACTGAAAACTGTTTGCATTATTCCCGGAGACCGTCTGATTGCCCGTCGAGTTTGTAAAACAGCCGCCGTACCAATCGAATTTTTCGAATCGCGATTTGGGAAAGACTTCCTGAAAGAGCGAAGAATCTCCTGACCCAGAAATCATATCGTGATTTCCAACTGAAATTCCGTAAGGCACTTTGCCATGTAGTTTATCCATACAACGCCGGGCGACCGCCCATTCGGCGCGGTTGTTTTTGTCGATGATATCTCCCACATGGCTGACGAAAACAATCCGCTGTCGCTGTAGATTTGAAGCAATCCAATCAGTCCAGGTTTCGAATGTTGGGTTTGTAACCGGGGGCGGGCTTTCCGGTTCTTTTTTGGTGCCACGTCCGCTGTAGTGTTGAGTATCTGGAATGACAACAATGCTGAAAGCCCCTTCGGGAGCAGTTGAAAGTTCTTCTGCCTTTAAGAGACTATCAATCGGTAACTGAAAAATAGTAAGGAGCAATAGGCACAGAAGTTGGCGAAGTAGAAATGTCATAAGAGATGTTTCAGGTTTGGAGTTTTTAATACGGTATAGGGATACAAGGTAAGTTTGCCTACTCATATTTCAACAGATGCCCGTACAAGAATTTCGCCTCGTTCGGATTCTGCCATGTCGCAGGAATATCTGTCGTACCAGTCGCTGTAAAATGATTGCTCTATTTGAAAATGACCGGTCTTTTCCAGATGTTTCAGCAATGCTCTAAGAAAAACCGGCTGATATGTGACTGCAAAATCGCTTTGGTAACCGAGTGATTGACCTGTTTGATTACCTTGCAGCAGAATAATCGAACCACGCTTCATCCCCAGTCCCGGTTCTCCTTGATGTCCTCCAAAAAGCAGAATTGAACCGGCGAGCATTTCGATGCCGACGTTCTCACCCACATTTTTTTGAACGACAATTGTCCCTCGTCGCATTCGCATTCCTAGAGAATCG
>WFOZ01000626.1 GCA_015487825.1 Planctomycetaceae bacterium | reverse complement strand
TTGCTTACAAATAATTGAACAGGACAGAAATCCAAAGGCTAATTTCCGTCCTATCTAAGAACACAACATGTTTTAATAAAACAAGTTACAGCGTTTCCTTACTGGATTCACTCACGTGACTCCGTTTTTATTTTGATCAGACATAGTCTGCTTTACGACTGATTTATTATTTTTTTGCTTTAAACAGATTCCCCGTGAAAGATCTTTTAATGTACATACGGACGTGCGTGTTACTCACTATTACTTTTTTTACTTGCTTCATCGGGGCATTGCAGGCTGAAGAGCTTAATCATTCTAACTCGTCACAAGAACCGATTCTTTTCTTCCAACCTGGTGATGAACCAGTCTGGTTGGACAATTTAACCAAGCGAGTTGAAGAATCTGAACGTCGATTAGCGGAGCTGGAGTCGTTGTCTTCGCCCGGAATCAGGCAAACAGGATATGCTGAATCAGCAATAACCAACGAAACATCTGAACTGCTAAGTCGAATTGCTACCCTTGAAGAAAACTGGTCAAATCAAAAAGCGGCTGAAATCAAGAAGAAGCTCGATGCCAAAAAGAAGTCAACCTTCAAACTTGGCGGTCGTATCCATTACGATTATTGGGGATTTGCTCAATCGAGTGCCGGTACCAACGCTTTTGAACACCCTTCCGGCCCACTGGCAGGAACTGATCCGGAAGATCGCTGGGCGTTTCGCCGTATTCGGCTAGAATTTTCTGGTGATCTTCAGGAAAGTATGTTCTGGCGATTGCAGGTCGATTTCGCTGACCCGGAAACTCCTGCAGTTAAAGATGTTTTTATCGGTTTCAAAGAGCTTCCTTACAATCAGTCAGTTCGCATCGGTCATCAGAAACGTCCTATCGGTCTGGATGCGTGGAACAGTAGCCGATTCAACATTTTTATCGAGCGTCCTCTGGTTGTCGAGGCGATGAATGAAGATGCTCGCCGACTCGGTATGAGTGTCTACGGTCAGAGCGATGATGAATCTTTTAACTGGCAGTACGGTCTGTTCCAACTCGAAAATTCACCAACCGATGGGACAAACGTTGGTGATGCGATGCAATACAGTATCAACGCTCGGGTTTCAGGATCTCCCTGGTACGATGAAACATCAGGAGGCCGTGGTTATTTTCACTGGGGTGTAGCCTTCATGGCTGCCAATCCTGATGGTGACGACACAGCGGCAACAACGAGCAGAAATATGGGGCGTTTCAGGACACGAATTTCCAATCGTTCAACAACTCGCTGGCTTGATACAGGTAGAATTGCAGGAGCCGAGTGGTATGAAATACTTGCTTTTGAAACGATCTTAAATGTTGGAGCTTTTCAGTTCGGCGGCGAGTTTCAACACACATGGATGCAACGAGACAACGTAACAGCAGGAACCGGTCCTGATCTGAATTTTCAGGGTTTCTACGTACAAGGATCGTATTTCTTAACGGGAGAACATATTCCTCTTAAACGATCGGTTGGCTCAATTAACCGTATCAAACCATTTGAAAATTTCTTTCTTGTCTCAAAAAAAGATGGCAGTCGAGGACGAGGCTGGGGAGCCTGGCAGGTTGCAGGTCGATTTGGAATGCTTGATATTTCTGACAATGACGTGCGTGGTGGGGTGGGACGGTTAGCCACAGCGGGGCTTAACTGGTACTGGACACCATATTCCAGAATGCAATTCAATTTGAACTATGCAGATATTTCAGACCATGCACCTGTTTTAGGTTACACCGGAGGTAGCTCACTTACTGCAGGGCTCCGTTTCGCCGCCGATTTTTAAGTCGATAGTAAATAGTACGTCCTCGCTGCGACTCCTGCCATTAGTAACCTCAAGTTAAGACTCTCGTTCAATCTGGAGAAATCTTCGTGAATCGATACACAATAATTCTATTCGCTTTGTTCTGCGGAATAATAATCGCTGGAAATCCACAGTTTCTTCGTGCTGATGATCGACCGGCTTCCGCGAACCATTCAGATTGCATTGGAAACTGCCCACCTTACTCCTCATGTCCGCAATGCAAAGTGACTTGCAAAGGCTCTGTTGAAAAAGATACCATCACTCGCCACTATTGGGATGTTGAATGCGATTACGTCTGCATTCCTCCTGTTAAGTTTCCGTGGACCAAATGCTGTGAACTTCCCTGCCCTAAAATTCGCAAAATACATGTGATGAAACGGCGGGATTATAAAATCGATATTTGCAAATTTCACTGGAAGCTCAAAAAAATCTGGCCTTGTTGCAACGGTAACTCCTGTGCAACGCAATAATGAGTGGCATGCCCGGCCCATATAAAACAGTTCGTAATGCGACATAAAATGAACAGGCTTCACTCGATTCGGAAACAACTTTTACATTGTCGCGATTGTTTTGTTATTGCTGCACTGCTTACTGTCTGTCTCTGTTCCGAGAGTGCTTCTGCCGAACTGAAGAATCAGTCGCGTCCCAATATCTTGATTATCACCGCAGATAATCTCGGCTATGGAGATCTGAAAAGTTACAATCCGGATTCTCCCATTCACACTCCGAACCTGAACCGACTGGCTTCTCAAGGAGCCAGGCTGACCGGTTTCTACACAGCATCGCCCACCTGTACGGTGTCGCGTGCCTGTTTAATGAGCGGACGTATTCCACAAAGGCATGGCCTGGAAAAACAGTTAGCAGGCCTGAAAGGGAATTACGGTGTCGGTTTGAACCAGAAAGAAATTCTGATTCCACAAATTCTCAAGACTGCTCCAATTCCTTACGCAACCGGTTGTTTCGGCAAATGGAATATCGGCTTTGCAGCGGGTTCCCGCCCCACTGAACGTGGGTTCGATGAATTTATCGGACACGCTTCAGGGAATATCGATTACTATCATCACATC
>WFOZ01000625.1 GCA_015487825.1 Planctomycetaceae bacterium | reverse complement strand
GATAATCTGTTTGAACTCAATCATGTTCTTGACAGGTTTCATCAACACGATGTTACGCACATTGCGGGCATCAACACCGGTGGAAAGTTTGGTGCTGGTGGTGAGTATGGTCGGTATGGTCTTTTCGTTGTCCTGAAAAGTACGCAGGAACTCTTCGCCGCGCTTGCCATCATCCGCCCCTACGCGCTCGCAGTAATGAAGATCGTCGCCATCTTTCATCTGATTGATCAGATCGCGGATGAGCGCCGCATGGGGTTGACCTTTACAAAAGACCAGAGCTTTTTCTTTTTGATTGGCCTCGTCTAGGTAAATCTCGACGCGCTTGGCCTCGCGCTCCTTGATCACAATCCCGCCAGAACGGTTGAAATCACTCTCTGTATAACGCTTACCTTCCTCAACCTCTCCATCAAGTATGGTATCACCCGGCGTATACACATACTCATCCATGGTAGTGGCGATCTGGCGGACACGGAACGGGGTCAAGAAGCCATCATTAATGCCTTCTTTAAGTGAGTATTCGTAAACAGGCCGCCCAAAGTAGGAATAGGTATCGACATTGTTTTTGCGCTTTGGTGTGGCGGTCAGGCCGAGCTGCACCGCCGGGGAGAAATATTCGAGGATTTCCCGCCAAGAGCTTTCATCCTTGGCACCGCCTCTGTGGCACTCATCAATAATGATAAAATCAAAAAAGTCTTCTGGGTAATCACCAAAATATGGCGTCTCGTCGGGACCGCTCATAAAGGTCTGAAAGATAGTGAAAAAGATGCTGCCGTTTTTTGGTACGTGCTTCTTCTTTCTGATCTCATCGGGCGCGATCCGCACCAGCGCATCTTCGGCAAAAGCGGAAAAACTGTTATAGGCCTGATCAGCCAGAATGTTGCGATCTGCTAGAAACAAAATGCGCGGGCGACGGTTTGGCTCGCGACTCAAAT
This sequence comes from Planctomycetaceae bacterium, assembly GCA_015487825.1. Classification (GTDB taxonomy): domain Bacteria; phylum Planctomycetota; class Planctomycetia; order Planctomycetales; family Planctomycetaceae; genus Rubinisphaera. The sequence goes on along the minus strand of WFOZ01000625.1, from coordinate 1,441 downwards.
TCCAGCGGCTATGAAACAACTTCCATGCCAATTGAAAGGCTATCGCCGTCTTGCCGGTGCCGGTGGCCAGGGTAAGCAAAATACGTTCTTTACCGGCGGCAATCGCATCCAGCGTCTTTTCAATGGCATTATCCTGATAATAACGCGCTTGCCAGGTGCCGCCACGATCTTCAAAGGCAATATCGGAAAAACGATCTCGCCAATCATTATGTGTGTGAAAAGTGCGTTGCCAAAGCTCTTCCGGGGTCGGGATCGCGCCCATATTGGCAAGCTCGCGCTCCTTGCCTGTCTTGGTATCAATCTCATAAATGCCTTTACCATTGCTGCAATAGGTAAAGCGCACTTGCAAACGTTCCGCATAGTCTATGGCTTGTGGACGGCCTTCGGAGACCGGGTATTTTTCGGCCTTGGCTTCAATGATGGCGAGCTTCTTATTGCGGTAGATCAGCACATAATCGGCAGACAAAGGCTGCGCCCTACGACCACCACCGACCAAGCGCCCTTGAGTGATCGGATATTCAACCCTGATCCGGCTGCCTTCAACCTTGCCCCAACCCGCCGCACGGATCGCCGGGTCAATCAAATCATGTCGGGTCTGGGCTTCGTTTCTACTCATGCGACCTCCCGCATGTCAGAGGTCAACTCACCGGCAAAAGCCTTTTGCAACAGGGATTGTTTTAGTTCTTTGAGGGCGCTGAGTTTTTGATGGTATATGTTTACTAGTTTACCTTTTTCATGTGATAATTCTCTGAGCTTTCTAATGATGGCCAGCTGCTCGCTCTTGGGTGGTATGAGCAATAAAATATTACTCCATTTTGTCTTATTAATGATTGGAAGGGTCGCCTGGCCAGAGGAAAAAAATACTTGCTCTTGAATTCTAGGCGTTAGCATTTGGTAATATAAAAATTCTGCAGAAACATCGTCATGAGGTGTCAGTGAATTTATCTGTTGATTTGCTGATACTTCTTGTTCGTTATAACCACACTTTCCAATCGTTGCGCCGATGCAAACCATTAGAACTGATCCAGTCTTAATGAGCCGAGAGCCCTTTAGTCCTTTTTCAGTAAGGCCAACATTTTTGTAATTTAACGTGCCGTTTTTATAGAAATCTCCAGGTTTAATAAACGGAATAAAATCTCCAAAATTATCTTTCTCAGCGGTTTTGGGAGTTGAGCCAGTTTGCACTTTACCTAGAGCACCAATTTTTTCCTCAACCCACCCATCGCCTTTTTGGGTGAAGATGTTGTTGAGGTAGCTTTCAAAAAGTTCTTTAGCATTGGCCAGGTTTTTCTCGGTATTTTCGATGGCCTGATCAATCCCCGCAAAGGCCTCATCCAATATCGCCACAATCCGCTTTTGCTCTTCGAGTGGGGGGAGAGGAATCTTGAAACTCATAACCTCTTTCATATTAGCCCTGGGCATTCGCGCACCCGTGCTGGTG
>WFOZ01000624.1 GCA_015487825.1 Planctomycetaceae bacterium | reverse complement strand
TTTCATGCATCAGTCAATTTCAACGGAAATGAAATGAACAAAATTATTGAGCGGTTTATTCGTTACGCGAAAATTGATACCCAGGCTGACGAAAATTCAACTTCTGCTCCCAGTACCGCCAAGCAGTTGGAACTGTCCCGTTTGCTCGCCCGGGAGTGCGAAGAACTCGGTCTTCAGAATGTTTCATTAAGCGAACATGGGGTGGTGATGGCAACCTTGCCTGCGAATGTTTCCCATCAGGCACCAACCATTGCCTGGTTAGCCCATGTCGACACGTCTCCTGAATACTCCGGCTCGCAGGTCAATCCGATTCTTCACGAGAACTACGCCGGCGGAGATATTGTTCTGCCTGCAGATTTCACCAAAGTGATTTCCGTCGAGCAAAACCCCGCTTTATCAAAACTGATCGGCGAAACAATTATCACCACAGACGGAACAACTCTTCTGGGAGCAGACGATAAATCAGGTATCACCGCCATTATGACGGCTGTGGAACATTTGCTTGCCCATCCTGAAATCGAGCATGGGCCGATTCGTATCTGCTTTACGGTTGATGAAGAAATTGGACGAGGTATCGAAAATCTTGACCTGAACGCATTGGATGCCTGCTGCGGATACACGCTCGACAGCGAAGGCTGGGGCAGAATTGACAGCGAAACTTTTTCGGCAGACCTGGCGGAAGTAAACGTGCAGGGAATCAACACGCACCCCTCGGAAGCGAAAGGGAAAATGGTTAATGCTATTCGAGTTCTGGCTTCTTTGATCGACCGCCTGCCCAAAGAGACACTTTCTCCTGAAACAACTTCTGGTAGAGAAGGCTTTTTGCACCCATATCATATTGAAGGGGGAGTTGCAGAAGCATTTGCCCGGATAATCCTGCGCGATTTTGAAGATCCTCTCCTGACAGCACAGGCAGACTTACTCAACCAAATCGCCGGAACGCTCCGGGCTGAATATCCGAATGTTGAAATTCAGGTAAATATTAAAAAACAGTATCGCAATATGCGCGGTGGTCTTGAAAAAGAACCCCGCGCTCTGGCCAAAGCGATCGAAGCAACTGATGCAGCTGGAATGGCACCAACGCTCGATATCATTCGCGGCGGAACAGACGGTTCGCTGCTGACAGAAGCGGGCTTGCCGACACCAAATCTTTCCAGCGGTCAACATAATCCGCACAGTCCTCTGGAATGGACCAGTGGAAAGGAAATGCAGGCTGCCTCAAATGTACTGGTCGAACTGGCTCGTTTGTGGGGACAGGAAACCGCATGAGTGAATCACCCGGTTCACAACAGGATGTTGCGGTGCTCCGACTTATCGAAGCTGCGGTCCGGTTTCCCGGTCAGACTTTGCCAACCTTGCAGGGACTGAATCTTGATATCAGGCAGGGGGAAATTCTGGCGATTGTCGGGCCTTCCGGTTGTGGGAAATCAACGCTGCTTCGAATCCTCGCCAATTTGCTTCCTTTAACCGGCGGCACACGAATTGTTTCCGAGAACGCATCAGTTGCACATTCTAAACAGGAAGATCTGGCTAAACAGGAAGATCTGGCGATGGTCTTTCAGGATGCCAGACTGCTTCCCTGGAGAACTGTTTCAGGAAATATGCAACTCCCGTTTGAATTAACAGGGAAAACAGTGGATCAACGGCGGATTTCAGAACTGCTTGAACTGACAGGGTTACAGAAAAGCGATTTCTCCAAATACCCTCGCATGTTGTCCGGTGGAATGAAAATGCGAGTTGCGTTGGCACGTGCTCTCGTACTCAACCCGAGACTGTTACTGCTCGATGAGCCGTTCGCCGCGGTTGATGACCTGCTGCGGGAACAACTTAATTCCGATTTACTCAAATTGCAAAAACAATTCAATTTCTCGACAGTACTCGTGACACATCATATTGGTGAAGCCGTGTTCCTGAGCAATCGACTACTGATTATGTCAGCCGAGCCGGGACAAATTATCGAAGAAATATCAATTCCCTGGAAAGAGAACCGTACCTCAGAGCTACGAATCTCACCGGAATTTACAAAACTGTGCGGCAAGGTTAAAAAACGTCTACAGAAATGATGAAAAACGTACTGCTAAAGCGAATCTTGAGACGTGCGTCCATTGTCTTTTGTGTCCACTTGGCAACATTTATCAAGCAAGCAATATTCAATGACCAGTAAATCGCAAACAAATTCGATTTTTCCACAGAGCCGGATTTGGCGTGGGATACAAATAGTTTTCCCGCCTTTTCTCTGTCTGCTTATCGGACTTGCCTGCTGGGATTTGATTATTCGATTCGGCAAAATTGATCGTTATCTGTTGCCGACTCCCTGGGCCGTTATGGATGTCCTGCTCGGTCGATCGGGAGATTTGCTTGCAGCAGCCTGGATCACTTTTCTTTCTGCAGCCATCGGATTTTCTTTGAGCATGTTGAGCGGTTTACTGATCGCGATGCTGTTTTCGGAATTTCGCTGGTTACGCAGAGGATGTTATCCGTACGCCATTTTTCTGCATACCGTTCCCATTGTTGCAATTTCTCCACTAATCATCACCTGGTTCGGCTACGGCGGCAACAGTGTAATTGTTATCACTTATATCGTCAGCCTGTTTCCCGTCATCACCTCAGCCACTAACGGCATGTTGCAGGCGAGTGCAGAACTGAATGAGCTTTTCAATCTGTACGGTGCTTCCCGCTGGTCTGTATTATGGAAATTGAAATTCCCTTCCGCGGTTCCACAAATTATTTCCGGAGCCCAGACAGCTTCGGGCCTGGCAATTGTCGGAGCCATCGTAGGAGAGTTTTTTGCAGGACACGAAGCAGGACGCTACGGGTTGGGCTACTACATCTTTTCCGCACAGGGACAATTCCGAACCGACATCCTGCTCGCATCGGTGATCCTCTCAACACTACTGGGGATTGGCCTGTTTGCAGTCATCACATTACTGGCAAACACAGCTTTGCGTCGATGGATGATTCGCTGAGTCGATCAGGGGCAACGGTCTTTTTACGTTACTGTTGCAATCAGAATGCTGCAGGGAGTATCGCCTTCTGCTTCGAAATGAAGATCGTCGCAGGTCGCCGGGATCAGGAATGTTTTCCCGGCTGAAAGTGAATGTGACGTCTGTCTGGTTTTGAAATTTCCCTTGCCGGAAAGAGACATCACAATTTTGCACTTTGAATTGCACGGCAGTAAATGCCTGTTGCGAACCAGGAGTTTGTCGATACGAAAAAAAGGAGAATCGATCAGCTGATTCAGTTCCGCATTTTCATTATTGTGAATGACGTTAGGTTCTACGCTTTGGATTGGGCCACGCTGGAAATCAATGCACTCCAATGCCTGCTCGATATGCACCGGACGATGGTTCCCCTGTGCGTCCGTGCGATTCCAGTCGAAAAGACGGAAAGTCATATCGCTTGTTTGCTGGACTTCTGCAATAAGAACTCCCTCGCCGAGTGCATGGACCGTACCGGCGGGAATATAGTAACACTCCCCCGGCACAGGAGAGATTCGGTGCAGGCAATCTTCAACGGTGCCATTTTTTAAAGAGGCTTTTAGAATATTCGGGGTAACTTCGCTTTTTAATCCTGCATAAATAAAGCTGCCCGGCTCGGCCGAGATGACAACCCAGGCTTCCGTTTTTCCATTTTCATCAGGATTGTATTTAACAGCCTGTAAATCGTTGGGATGCACCTGGACCGAAAGTCTGTCGTTGCAGTCCAGATATTTGATCAGCAGTGGGAATTGAGATTTTGTATTTTGCTCTCCAAATACTTCGAGAGAACATTGCTGGACGAGTTGAGATAATTTCCAACCGGTATAGGGCCCGCTGGAAATGATTGATTGATCATCGCCATGATCGCATATTTCCCAGCTTTCTGCGTAGTCATTTTGAGGCCCAAGCTGTTTCCCAAGCACTGTTTCCAAACGTCGTCCGCCCCAGCGAATTCGCTTCAAAACAGGGTTAAATTCAATCGGATTCATAATATAACAGGGCAAATAATGTTTGTTTTCGCTCAATCTCTGAAGAACCTGTTCAAAAAGTACCAGTCACGAAGACGAATTGGAATAAGGAAGATGTGGAAATAGGAATATTCCACTGGTTTTGTGCTGCTGACAGTGATTATTTGAATCTTTGGTAAATTTCAAAAAGTATTGATTTTGGCGTCAGCGATTAGAATGAACCAGCCATGCAAGGCAGCATAACGGTAACTGCCCCGATAGTTTGGTTGGGCAGTTACCGGGTGCATTGCTATAATACCGGACGCGTTGAGTAACAAAGTCCCTGGGCCATCATTGACCCGACTCGCCTTGTTTCTGGAAATAACGGATAATTGCCATGCCGATGCCTTGTACAAAACTTGATCCACCACTTGCTATTGTTGCTGGAAAGCGGACACCGTTTGTCAAAGCCTTTGGGGCGCTCTCGCACATCGCAGCCGACCAGTTGGGCGTGTTGGCAATACGCGAAACTCTCAAAGAGATCGGAATGAACGGGGATGATATCGATGAAGTCGTCATCGGGAATGTCTGTGGTCAAGCCGATGCAGCTAACGTTGCCCGCGTTATCGCGCTGCGGGCCGGGATACCACAGAGCAAAATTGCCCATACGGTGAATCGAAACTGTGCTTCTGGAATGGAATCGGTTTTTCAGGCGGCTCAGATTATCCGGGAGGGACGCGCAGATGTCATTATCGCCGGCGGTGCAGAGTCGATGTCGCAGGTTCCATTCATCTATAACGATGAAGCAAAGCAATGGTTCATGCAGCTTCAAAAAGCGAAGAAGATGTCACAGAAACTTTCTTTGATGACGCAACTGCGTCCTTCGTTTTTCAAGCCGATCCCGCAACTTCAACTTGGGTTGACGGACCCGACCTGCGGATTGAGCATGGGCGAAACGGCTGAAGTATTGTCAGACGATTTCGACATTTCCCGCAAGTTGCAGGATGCGTTTGCAGTTGAAAGCCATCGCAGAGCACTCAAAGCACAGGAAGATGGTTTCTTCAATGAGGAAATTTTATTGATCTCGGGAGACATCACCGGTTCTGCCCCGTTGCACGAAGATTTGGGGCCACGAAAAAAACAGTCTGTGGAAAACCTTAGTAAACTAAGGCCATTCTTTCGCCGTAAAGGAGGAACGGTTACCGTCGGAAACAGCTGTCCGGTCACCGATGGAGCAGCGACGCTTGTAGTGATGTCTGCTGATCTTGCAGAGAAAAGGGGGCTCAAGCCACTGGGATTTTTGAATGCATATTCAATCGCGGGGTTAGATCCCAAACGCATGGGACTGGGACCTGTATTTGCTATCGATAAACTGCTGCGGGGAACCGGAAAAGAACTATCCGATTTCGAGCTTGTAGAAATTAACGAAGCGTTTGCTGCCCAGGTGCTTGCGTGCCAGGCAGCGATGAAGTCTGAAGATTTCAATAAGACTGTTTTGAAGCGGGACGAGCCGATTGGCGAACTCTCCTGGAACAAACTGAACGTCAACGGTGGCGCAATCGCGTTGGGGCATCCTGTCGGAGCAACCGGTGCCCGGTTGATTCTGACAAACCTGCGGGCATTGAAACAACAGGATTTATCACATGGACTGGTCAGTCTGTGCGTTGGTGGCGGACAAGGCGTAGCCTTATGGCTCGAACGAGCCTGATTTATCAGGCGAACCGGGAGTGTGAACCTCCGGGTGATTTTGCCGGTACACCAAATAAGTAGTAAAAGGAAAACAGCAATGGCAAACTGGAAGCATTGGCAGATCGAACGAAATGAGGGCGGTGTGGCTACGGTTTGGGTTGATGTCAAAGATCAATCGCAAAACACATTTTCCGCTGCGGTGCTTACAGAACTTTCAGAAGTGCTTGACGATTTGGAGCAATCAACTTCTGAAAAAGTAATCCTGTTTCGATCCCGCAAAGCGAACAGTTTTTTCGCCGGTGCCGATGTCAAAGAATTTACCAGTATCAAAACCGCCGATCAGGCTGCTGAAGTTTCTGCACACGGTCAGCAGATTTTTGCGAGAATTGAAGCGTTAGCAGCAAACACGGTAGCGGTCATTCGTGGAGCCTGTATGGGAGGCGGCCTGGAATTTGCCCTGGCGTGCAACTATCGCGTTGCGACTAATGCCTCTGCAACACGTATCGGTTTGCCCGAAACGCAACTCGGTATTCTGCCCGCCTGGGGAGGGACACAACGGTTGCCCAAAGTTGTTGGACTGCTTCAGACGATTGCCATGATTTTGCAGGCCCAGAAATTGAATGCAGACAAAGCGGCTCGTATTGGTCTGGTTGATCGAGTTTATACGGATGAAAATCTGGAAGCGGAATTGACGAAACTTGTCAGCGAGTTACTTACCGCCGGTTCTTTGCAAAAGCCGACATTGAGACGAAGTTGGTCAAAGTGGTTTATCAACAAAACAAAAATGGGACGCTCGATGGCAATCGGTGCAACCGAGAAAAAAATCGCTTCTCAGATTCAACAGTACCCGGCTTTGGGAAAAGCATTACAGGCAATCCGTCTCTCGTTCTTCGATCCTGAAAAAGGTTACGAATTCGAACGCAATGCCCTCGGCGAGTTGATGCTTACCTCAACATGCCAGAATCTGGTGGCTCTTTTTCTTAATCAGGAACGTGCGCGTAGCTTAAAAACATGGGACGTACCTGAAGAGATTCGTGATGCAACACTGGAAAGAATTGCGATTCTTGGTGGCGGAACAATGGGGGCAGGAATCGCCCAGGTGGCTGCCAAGCGTGGTTTGAAGGTGATTTTGAAAGAAATCAACGATGACTGCCTGAATGCTGCCCGCGAACGTATTCAGAAATCGATGGATAAACTGCTGGCCCGAAAACGGATGAGCGAAGCCGATGTCCGCAAGCAGATGGAGGCGATCAATTTCACGACCCAATGGGATGCCGTTTCGCAGGCGGAGGTTGTTATCGAAGCCGTTCCCGAAATGATGGAATTGAAAAAAACAGTCTTTAAGGAACTTTCGCAAAAATGTTCTGCGGAAACAGTACTGGCCAGTAATACGTCTGCGTTGTCTGTCACGGAAATTGCGAGCGTTGTTGAAACTTCCGAGCGAATGGCTGGACTGCACTTTTTCAACCCGGTGCATAGCATGGATTTAGTTGAAGTCGTGCAAGCGGAAAAAAGCTCGCCCGAAACAATGGGCAAGCTCGTCATGCTGACTCGGCAGCTTGGAAAAACACCGATTGTTGTAAAAGATTCACCCGGCTTCGTAGTTAATCGGGTGCTGATGCCGTATCTGGATGAAGCCGTTCTGACCGCGGTTGAGTTAACGG
>WFOZ01000623.1 GCA_015487825.1 Planctomycetaceae bacterium | reverse complement strand
TCAACACCAAAATGTTTCATGCCGATAAAGCACATCAGCACAGCAATCGGCAGCAAAGATGAAATCAGCAACGAACTGCGAAGATGAAAAACACTCACCAGAATCACAATAATAGTAACCAAAATCTCTTCGGTCAGCGCGGTGTTTAATGTGCCGAGTGTTTCGTAGATGAGCCCCGTGCGATCATAAAACGGGACAACCGTTATCTGACTGATTGTCGTCCAATCGGGACGTTCTTCGGGCGGAAGATGTCTGAGATGTTTAAGCCAAAGTTCATTGTTGGACTTCGGTCCTGAAAAAGCTTCGAAGTTGTTCTCTTTGGCGTACTGGATCACCTCATCACGACGGATTTTTTCGTAGTCGAACAGAACCCGTGCGGGTAAACCTGGAGAGACCTCTGCGATTTTCGCTTTGACATTTTTAATTGCTTCAAGCGGATTGAATCCGTACCGAACCACACAAACTCCACCAACCGCTTCTGCTCCTTCTTTATCCAGCGCACCTCGGCGAGAAGCCGGCCCCAGCGTGACCACTGCAACATCTTTGATTGTAATCGGGACATCATCCGTTTCTCTCAAAACGGTTTGTTCGATATCTTTAACGTTTTCAATGAAACCAAGACCGCGAATAACATATTCCGCCTTATTGAGTTCAATGGTCCGGGCACCGACATCGACGTTAGTCTTGCGGACTGCGTTAAAAACGTCTGCCAGTGAAACCTTATTGACGCGCATCGCATCGGGATCGACATCAATTTGATATTCCTGGACGAATCCTCCAATGGAAGCGACTTCGCTGATCCCCTCTGCTGAGGTCAGTGAATAGCGAACATACCAGTCCTGTACCGTTCGAAGTTCATTCAGATCCCAACCACCAACAACGTTTCCATCCGAATCGTGTCCTTCGAGCGTGTACATGTAAATTTGCCCGAGAGCGGTCGCGTCCGGGCCGAGCGCAGGCTGCACCTCGGCAGGCAAAGTCCCCGAGGGCAAGCTGTTCATTTTTTCGAGCACTCGTGTGCGCGACCAGTAGAACTCGACATCATCATTAAATATGATGTAGATCGTCGAGAAGCCAAACATCGAATAACTTCGAATCGTTTTCACTCCCGGAATTCCGAGTAGCGCCACAGTCAGCGGATAACCGATCTGGTCTTCGATATCTTGAGGCGAACGCCCCTTCCATTCGGTGAAAACGATCTGCTGATTCTCGCCGATATCTGGAATCGCATCGACAGGCACCGGATCACGCGGCAAACCTCCCAGTTCCCAGTCAAACGGGGCAACCATTGCTCCCCATGCCATAATGACAAGCACGAACAGCCCGACAACCAGCTTATTGTAAAGGCAAAATCGAATGATTTGGTCCAGCAGGGAATAATTCTCACTTGCTGGTGGAGTAGGCTCAACACTCGTCATGGTTTCAAGATGCCTTGTCATTGATGATACAAGTCGTACGGTATTGGACCACGGAGAGCGGCCCTACGGCTTAAATTACTCTTTATTTTTCGGAAGCAGTTGTCGGGCACTGTCAGCGCACTTCAACATCGATTTTCCAAAGTAAGGATTACGTGTTTTGTCACTATCCTGGAACCAACTGGCTCCACGTCCCTTGAATGCCATTGGACAATGCAATTCGTAAACCGGGTCAGTTCGTCGCGTTCCGAATGCCTGCTCAATCATCAACATTTCATCAGAGAGAAGAGCAAAAGCTGCCCGTGTTTCCTTAAGATCTTTGGCTGCAAGGAATTCCTTGTGAATTTTCTGAAAATTCGTCAATTCTTTTTCCCATTTTTCGCCCGCAGGTTTCTGTAATCCATCAGACTTAATCGAACCAAGAGTTGACTGCAAAACCAGTATTGCTTTACGGGCTGCTTCAAGATCATCAGCAGCCAGACCGGCACCAATTGGGAAATAGGCATCCCACAACCTGTTGAGTTGGTTCTGGAATTCTTCGGGAACTTCGATTCGTTTAATACGTAAATCGTCGTCATCACTAAGCAGACCAAATGCCTCTCGTAATCGTTCGATATGTCGTTTCAGAACCAGGTGGAGCTGATCGGCTCGCTCCAGCGTTTTCAGATCGCTTCCC
>WFOZ01000622.1 GCA_015487825.1 Planctomycetaceae bacterium | reverse complement strand
CCATGGAATTAATGGAAGCAGCATACATATCAGCATGACCATTGATTGCAATAGCCGTTTCCGAAAGAACGATTTTGAAAACAGGATTAACGCAATAATTAAACCGGGGGGGAAAAGTAACCAACTCGGGCGGATATAAATTGCAATTGAAGCGAGCAGCCCTGCAATCGCTGCCCACAAAAACGCTTCTTTAGGATCATCTGAATCGAGCCAGCGTGAAAGTGCCCAGATATTAAACAAAATACAGGTAGCAAAAAGAATTTCACTTAGAATCAAAACAGAGAAACCGATGTAGAGTGGCATCAACGCGATGATCAACCCGGCTACAATTCCCGCTGGCTTTGAATGATGCCGCGTTGCCAGCCAGAATGCAGGAAAGATTGCCAGTGATGTCAGCAGCGCCAGAAATAATCGAGCAGCCGCTTGTGAGTTTCCGAACAGCGAAATTGAAACCGCCAGGATGGCAGGAAACGCGGGCATTCGCATAACTTGACGAGGTGGGGTGTAAAGGGAAAATTCTTTTCCTGCAACTATTTTTTCAGCCAGTTGCCAGTAGCCATCGGCATCTCCGGCGATTAAATAGTCCCGCTTTGCAATATCCGCCAGATAATAATTCAGACAGAGCGCAGCCACCAGACGGACCATAACCGCCAACAAAAAAATCTTCCACGGATTAGAAAAGATGTGCCTCACGATTTAATGCGATATTTTGCGAGGTTAAGATCGCGTTGGATATCCGCCTGAACTTCATCAATCGGACGATCCCCGCGGACAGTAATAACCAGTTCCTTCTTGCGAAACAGATTGATCGCAGGGAGTGTTTTATCCTGATAATCTTCAAGTCGTTCACGGATGGCTGATTCGTTATCATCTGGCCTGAGAATCAGTTCCTTCTTTCCACAGGCATCACAAACTCCTTCGATTTTTGGGGGGTGAGAATCGAGATTATAAACTGCCCCGCAATTCGCACAAACTCGCCTTGCGGTTAAACGCTTGATGATTAATTCTGCAGGAACATCGATATTGAGAACCGCATCGATATCGTAACGTTCAAGAAAGTATTCTGCCTGAGCTTCGTTGCGGGGAAATCCATCGAGCATGAAGCCGTAGTTCCAGTCGTGATCTGCCAGTCTCTGTTCGATGAGATTTTCGACGTATTCATCCGGGATCAGCCGCCCGGTGGCCATCAGACGCTTAATGCGGGCAGCCAGTTTTGTGTGATTCTTGATGTTCCAACGCAGAATATCGCCTACGCTGATATGTACAAGATCGAAACGTTTGCACATGATTTCCGATTGAGTCCCCTTGCCGCAGCCAGGCATCCCCATAATCACATATTTGTGCATCGAATAGTCCAGTCAATTTGTTTGTCTAATCTGCAGATGTATATTGAAAGCAGAGCTTAAAACTTCTTACATTAGTCAAGGTCTGCGAGAAGTCTCTCTCTATTGCCTTCCCCACAAACCGCCTCTGCTTTCTCTGTTTCGGTAGTGGTTGTCTCTTTTTTACAGTATAATCATAATAATCATATCGCACCGTGACGATCTGATTCAACTCTATCAGACAGCCCTATTTCCAATTGGTTGATTAAGTTAGCTCGTATTTCGTTTGTTTCATTTTGCAGGATGCGACACGATGCACACTACGGTCACGGTAGGATTCTTATTTGCAAATTAACAGTTGCCGGGAATCAGAATAGTAAACTTTACAGGAGATTAGTCATGCGGGAAAAGCCGCTGGGATTCCTTACCGTTCTCGTGTTGCTAAGCCTATTTAATCTTCGAGCCGAGGCAACTGAAAAAGTAAGTTTTAATCGGGATATTCGCCCAATTCTTTCAGATCGCTGTTTTGCGTGTCATGGTCCGGATGCAGAATCTCGTGAGGCCGATTTGCGGCTCGACCTGAAAGAATCTGCCTTGGTGGTAGTTTTACCGGGAAAAACAGGGCATTCCGAATTTCTGGAACGGGTAATGAGTACCGATTCCGATTCGCAAATGCCTCCTGCCGAGTTCAATAAACCGCTTGATAAGCAACAAAAAGAACTATTGAAACAGTGGGTAAAGCAGGGCGGAACATGGGAAGAACATTGGTCTTTAAGGCCGATCGTGCGTCCAAAAGTTCCTCAGTTAAAGGATGGCAAACAGGCTGGGAATCCTGTTGATGCTTTTATCCTGCGCGGTTTGGAGCAGGATGGATGGTCACTTTCTCCGGTGGCCAGGCCTCACACATTACTGCGACGGCTCAGTTTCGATCTCACCGGGCTTCCTCCCGGTTACGAAGATGTGCTGGCGTTTAAGCAGGATCATTCAAACGCGGCGTATGCAAAATATGTGGAAAAATATTTGAACTCTCCACAATACGGCGAACGGATGGCAATTTACTGGCTCGATCTGGTGCGATACGCAGATACGCTCGGCTATCATGGCGATCAGGTTCGCTCTGTTTCCCCCTATCGGGATTACGTTATTAAGGCGTTTAATCAGAACAAGCCGTTCGATCAATTTACAGTTGAACAAATCGCGGGCGATCTTATCCCGAACGCAACACTCGAACAGAAAATTGCTTCCACTTACAATCGTTTGAACAGGGCTTCTGCTGAAGGAGGAGTGCAGCCGAAGGAATACCTGGCGAAATATTCCGCAGATCGCGTTCGCACCACCGGTGCGGTCTGGCTTGGTTCTACCTTCGGCTGTGCAGAATGTCACGATCATAAATTTGATCCGCTGACGATGAAAGACTTCTACAGTTTCGCTGCTTTTTTTGCAGATATCAAAGAGCAGGGGATTGTTCCCGGGGCCAAACATATTGAACTTCTGCAGGTTCCAACGCAAGAGCAGGCAAGGCAGAAAAAAATACTCAAGGAGCAATTAGCTGCGGTTCAAAAAAAATATGATGAAAAAACGCCCGCGAT
>WFOZ01000621.1 GCA_015487825.1 Planctomycetaceae bacterium | reverse complement strand
GATTTATATCGCTCGTGATAACCAGCCGCATAAAAACCGGAAGCGAACCAGCCGAGTTCATCAACATTCATCCAGTCATAATAAGCGAGCTTGTCCGGGACATAGCCGACCATTTTACGAATTTCCAGCCCATGCGTCTGGCTGTTCATTCCCAATACAGAAGACGTACCGGAATCGGGCTTCAACATCCCAAGCATCACATTAATCGCGGTTGTTTTGCCTGCTCCATTCTCGCCGAGAATTGCAATTACCTTACCCGCGGTCCCCTGGAAAGAAACATCATCAAGCGCGGTCACATCACGAAAACGCTTGGTGACGTTTCTCAACTCAAAAATAGATTCACTCATCGTTGTTGCCTTTAATGTTGGTATTGCCGTAGGCCAGGCTGTGCCTGACGAATCAAACTCAATCTATGACAAATCTGCTAGCTGCAGGGCCCGCTATTACGAACTATGTTGGACGCCTCAATTTCACGCAATGATCCGCAATAGCGGACCCTACCGATTCTATTCATCGCGACTATTGCTATTTCCATAATCGTTGAACTTCCTTATCAAGCCAACCAAGAATATCACTTTTCGAAACCTGGCTCGCATAAGCTTCCTGTAGAACCGAAGAGATACGTTGTTGAATGAGCCGTTTTCGCTCCTTTTTGCACAACGCGGGGGCATTCGAGGTAACCTGCATGCCGGTGCCCCGGACTGCTTCGATAATCTCTTCGCGTTGCAACTCCCGATAAGACCGTGCAACCGTATTCGGATTGACTGCCATCTTTAGAGCCATCTCGCGTACCGAGGGGAGCATCTCTCCTGAAAGATACGCCCCTTGCGCGATTGCAAACTTCACCTGTCTGCAAACCTGCTCGAAAATCGGGATACCATTTTGGGGATCGATTGAAGGAAACATGAAACGGCGATCTTATCTAATGAAACATTAAGCAGCGATCTAGTGTTCTATCAAGATAGTACACTAGCAGGGTCAAGCCGGGGCGTCAAGCAAAAAATTAAAAAATTCCTGATTAACGATTCGTAAGCGGAAACTGCTTTAATCTTCCGGCTTACATTTATGAAATGTTGCTTGAAACGCTTGACCGGTCCGGTCAGTCAGGACATGATGCAGTGGCATGACCACTGCCTGGGAAGTAAACGTACCTCTTGGAGATAATGATGCCCCGGTTGTTTTTTCGAGTTTTGATAATGTTCGCGTTTTGTCTGCCTCACTTGCATTCTGCTGTTGCAGATGCTGCAGATAAGCCGAATGTGCTTTTTATTGCTGTGGACGACCTTAACGATTGGATTGGCGTTTTGGGCGGGCATCCACAAACCATCACGCCGAATATAGATCGTCTTGCAAAACGTGGGATGCTGTTTACGCGATGTTACTGTGCGGCTCCTGCCTGCAATCCATCACGAGCGGCGTTGATGACGGGAATTCGTCCCTCGACATCGGGAGTTTATCACAATCCAGATCCCTGGCGAAAAGCATTGCCCGATGCCGTGACGATTCCTCAGCATTTTATGGCTCACGGATACCGCGCGATCGGCTCCGGGAAAATATATCACGGCGCGTTTCCCGATCCACAATCATGGGATGAATTTTATCCCTCGAAGGAAAAACAGTCTCCCGCTGATCCCATGCCGGCCAAAAGACCGATCAACGGAATACCGAATACGGCTCATTTCGACTGGGGCCCTGTTGATGTCGATGATTCGCAAATGGGAGATTCGCAGGTTGCAGATTGGGTCATTGGGCAGCTTGACAAAAAACATCAACAGCCGCTTTTTCTGGCGTGTGGTTTCTATCGGCCTCATCTTCCCTGGTATGTTCCTCAAGAATATTTCGACATGTTTCCGTTAGAATCGATTCAACTTCCGGAAACAAAAATTGATGATCTTAACGATATCCCGAAAGCTGGAATAAGGATTGCCAGACCAAACCGCGATCACAAAACAGTGCTTCAGTACAATCAATGGAAACCCGCCGTGCAAGGATATCTGGCTTCCATCGCCTTTGCCGATAAACAGATCGGTCGAGTGCTGGATGCTCTCGATCACGGCCCCAATGCAGAGAATACGATTATCATCCTCTGGACAGATCACGGCTGGCATTTGGATGAGAAACAACATTGGCGAAAGTTTGCGTTGTGGGAAGAAGCAACGCGCACGCCAATGATTATCGTTGCTCCGGGTGTCAAAGCAGGCAGCCGATGCAAAACGCCGGTCAACCTGCTCGATCTTTACCCCACTCTGATCGACTTATGCAATTTGAAACAGCGGCCGGAACTGGAAGGAGTCAGCTTGAAGCCATTGCTGACTGATCCACAAACAAAATGGGAGCGGCCTTCGTTAACGACCCACGGCAAAAACAATCACGCGTTACGTTCTTCCCGCTATCGCTACATCCGCTACGCCGACGGCAGCGAAGAATTGTACGATCACGATGAAGATCCGATGGAATACAACAACAGGGCAGATAAAGCCGACCTGCAAAAAGTGAAACAGGATTTTTCCAAATGGTTGCCGAAAATCAATGCCGATGAAAGACGCCGAAAGAAAAGAAAAAGATGAGCCAGGTAGGGATAGAATCACCAGGGATATTGTAGTGAAAGGTTTGAAGATTAGAATTATCGATGTCTGAACTGCAGTTAAATATTGCGTTGGATGTCGAGTGTTTAATGGAGGGCGATACGTGTGAGTAAACAAGTAAAGCTGATTGTAGGAACAATATTTCTTTTCCTATTTGCAGTACTTAATGTTTGGGTGATATTTGGGTTGATTCAACCTGGCGAGTTAACAGTCAGTTTAGCTCCAAGAAGTGGGCAACCCATCAAGCAACCGGTAGAAAGACCCTTCATCACATTTGATGCCCGAGTCGATGAGCATGTTATTATCTTACGAAAGGAAACTCATGAGGAGTCTATTGCCCTGTTGGTCAGTCTCGACATGTACCATTACCCACTCGGGGTATCGTCAGAGACCATATCACTCGGTAAATTTACCTCCTTCGACCCAAAGCACGACATGTGGACTATTGACCGCATCTTTGGCAACCGCAGGTTCCTGAAAGTTCTGGCCGAATCGCAGGATCAAACAGGCTCATCTGGGGCTGTACTGCGAGATGGACTAAAAACAGATATTGCTGGGTATCTTGCCAAATATGAGATAATGTTTGAAAGCCTTAAGTCAATATTGGAACAGGACAGTACCGCAGCTAGATCAGTCGCTTTTAGTACTGCAGATCGTATG
>WFOZ01000620.1 GCA_015487825.1 Planctomycetaceae bacterium | reverse complement strand
CCGCAGAGGTTTCGCGAATAAGCTCAGCGATATAATTCGCCTGCCATAACGCAAGCTGGCTCCCCCGTGTTGCAATCCGTATTTTCTTCACGCTGCTGTTTCTTTTTTCTGATTCCTCAATTGGTGCCACGGCTCTGTGAGCCCTGCAATCAATATTTCAGATCTGCTTTGAGGCAACACCGAACACGGCTCACAGAGCCATGACACACTTGGTATAATTATCTAATCAAGGAAAATTGTCTGTTCGCGATCCGGGCCAATCGAAACGATTTTCACCGGAACACCGACCAGTTCGGAAACGGTATTCACATACGCCTGAGCATTTTCGGGGAGATCGTCCCACGATTTGGCGGCAGTGATGTCACATTCCCAACCAGGAACCGTGCGGTAGATCGGCTTGGCAGCGGCGAGATCATCGATTTGACTTGGGAAATCTTCGGTTCTTTTTCCGTTGATTTCATACGCCTCACAAATTTTAACTTCCGGCAATTTACTGAGAACATCAAGCAGCATCACTGCGATGCAATCGACACCGCTAACTTGTGAACCGTAGCGAGTCGCAACCGCATCGAGCCAGCCACATCGGCGAGGACGACCGGTAACGGTGCCATATTCGTTTCCTTCGTCTCGAATATGTTGCCCGGTTTCATCAAGCAGTTCCGTTGGGCATGGTCCGCCGCCAACACGAGTTGTGTAAGCTTTGACAACGCCAATCATCTGAGAAATATGGCGTTCGGGAACCCCAGAGCCTGAATGAATCCCTGCACCGGAACTGTTGGAAGAAGTCACAAACGGGAATGTTCCGTGGTCGATATCAAGCAGGCTCCCTTGCGCCCCTTCAAACATCAACCTCTTGCCTGCTATAATTTGTCGATGCAAAAATGCAGTCGTATCTGTAATATGTGGTTTGAATTGCTCTCCCAGCACAACATACTGATCGATAATCTCCGAGGCATCGAACGGTTTATGTTCTGGATCGAGAGCCGTCAAAATAATGTTTTTGAAATCGACAATTTCAGGGATTTTTTCGCGAAGAACATCGGGGCGAATGATATCCCCCATTCGAATGGCATGGCTACGGTTTGCTTTTTCGCGATAGCATAAGCCGATCCCCCGCATCGTAGTGCCGATTGCTTTGTCGCCTCGCTGTTTTTCGTAGATCGCTTCTTCAGCCATGTGATACGGAAAGACAACATGGGCACGATCACTGATAAGAAGATCATCCCCGATTTCAATCCCCTGCTCTTTCACCCCAGCGATTTCGCCCAGTAGTGCAGTCGGATTGATCACAACACCTGTTGCAATAACGGAAATCACTCCCGGTCGCAGCACCCCGGCTGGCAGCATCGAAAGTTTGAATGTTTTGCCGTCAAATTTTACGGTATGTCCTGCGTTGTTCCCTCCCAGGTAACGCACGACAATTTCGTGTTGATCGGTTAATAAATCGACAATTTTTCCCTTGGCCTCATCTCCCCATTGCAGACCAATTACCGCAGTTGCTGACACGACAAACTTCCCATTCCGAGTTAAATACGACTGAACATTGCAAAATAAAACGCCGGATCTACCTTGAAATAAGTGCAGTACCCGACGCAAGTCAGCCACCCATTTTAGTCAGATTCAACAACAGACTCCAGCGTCAAGGCAGGCTATTCGATAAATTTGATGCCGACATCTGAGATGTTTTCTTCTGAGCTCACATTCTCTGTCAACCTGTTGCTGTCGGACCTTTGAGGTTATAATCAAGGCAAAAGTGAACACATGAATTAAATGAAGCTGAATACCCCGGCAACACAAATCAGGATGCGTATGATGAAACATGAAGTAACACGACGTCGTTTTTTACAGAACACATCAAAGGTGGCTGGAATAACAGTTGCAACTTCTACGTTGGCAGGAGTGCATACTTTTGCAGCTTCGGCACCGGAAAAATTGAATCTGGGGATTATCGGTTGCGGTTCGATCATGCGGCACCATATCAAGGGATTGGTTAGTCGAAAAGAAGCCGTTTCCATTTCGTATTTATGCGATGTCGATCCGCAGCAAATTGATCAGATGGCCAAGCTGATGGATGGCTTTCAACCTCATCGAGCCAAACAGACTTCGCGTTATGAGGATGTAATCAAAGATAAAAATGTTGATGCGGTGATCATCGCTACGCCGCATCACTGGCATGCACCGATGACGCTTGCTGCAATGATGCAAGGCAAAGATGTTTACATTGAAAAACCGATTTCACACGTTTACAACGAAGGACATCTGATTATCGAGGCAGCAAAAAAATACAATCGCATTGTGCAACAGGGAAGCCAGATGCGCAACAGCCCGGTGACTGCAAAAGCGGAAGAACTGTTAAAGCAGGGAATTATCGGCGAAGTAAAATTGGCCCGAGCCTGGACGGCTGAAGCTCGCAGCATTGTTAAGCCGGTTCCTGATAGTGCGCCACCCGCTGGTGTCGATTACGACCGCTGGCTGGGACCAGCACCGAAGCATGCTTTCAATCAACATCGCTTTCATGGCACGTGGCGGATGTTTCGCGATTACGCCAATGGTGAAATCGGTGATGATGGCATCCATGATCTCGACATGGCAACCTGGGGTCTGGGAGTAGACACGCTTCCCAAGCAGATTACCGCTCGTGGCAGTCGCATGATGCTACACGGTAATACAGGCGACTATCCCGACAATATGACCGTCACTTACGAATATCCTGATGGCCGGCTATTGATTTACGAAAACACTCCTTTTATGGCATATGGGATGCACGGTTTCGATAATGGAAACGTTTTCTATGGTACCAAGGGGTATATGATTTTCTCTCGTCGCGGCGCGTTCAGCGTTTTTCTCGGCCCCAAAAGTAAAAAAGGCCCAACAGAAGGACGCGAACTGCGAGGACAGCGGGGTTACGCAGAACATATGAGCGAATTCCTGAATGCAGTTCGAAATCGCGAACAGACAAAAGCGAATCCACAAACCGCTCATCGTAGTTGCGCACTGGTGCACCTGGGAGAGATCGCCTTCCGCACGCGCGGACGGCTCGACTTCGATACAAACAAAGAACAATTTATCGACTGCGATGAAGCCAACCAGCTTCTCGGAAAAGTCTATCGCAAACCGTACGGGTTGCCTGCCTAGGAATAGTCCTGAGTATATGCAAAATGAATTACCCGGCAGACGGCTTTTCAAAGCCGTCTGCAAAGCTGACTTGCAAGGTAGACGGTTTGGGAAAACCGTCTTACTGGACACTCCTTTCTGATAATCCTGGCGCTGTCCAGCCAAGCGATGGAGTAATTTTGCGCAGTTCCTAAACAAGGGAAAAAGTGTTAGAATGAAAATTCGAAATGAAAGCCGAGCGATTGTACGTGGGCTTTTTTCAGGGAGTTGATCAGGCAACAGGAACAATGGAAATCATGGCGGATTTTAACTTGAGGCAACACGGCATCACCGTGGAAGACATTCTAAGGAACCCTTCTCCTTCAACGCTTTACGAAGAAGCAATCCTGTACGACAGAGGAACCACTATTTCCGATACTGGCTGCCTGATAGCATACTCTGGCGATAAAACGGGACGGTCCCCCAAAGATAAACGGGTCGTTAAACATTCCGATTCTGAAAATGATATCTGGTGGGGACCGGTCAACTTTCCGCTTGATCAGATGACATTTGCCATCAATCGCGAACGAGCTGTCGATTACCTTAACATCTGCCCGCGGCTGTACTGTATCGATGCGTATGCCGGCTGGGCCCCTGATTATCGTTTGAAAATTCGTATCATCAGTTCCCGTCCCTATCATGCATTATTCATGACCAATATGCTGATTCGTCCCAGCAAGGAAGAACTAGCGGAATTTGGCGATCCTGATTATACAATCATCAATGCGGGACGATTTCCGGCGAACCGTCATACAACGGGTATGACATCAAAAACATCTGTCGATTTAAGTATCGAAGATGGTGAGATTGTAATTCTGGGAACAGAGTATGCCGGAGAGATGAAAAAAGGAGTCTTCACCATTATGAATTACTGGGGTCCCAAAGAAGGGATCCTCTCCATGCACTGTTCTGCAACAGCTCATAAAGAAACAGGGCGTTCTTCCGTTTTGTTCGGGCTTTCGGGAACCGGAAAAACAACACTCTCTGCTGATCAGAAACGGTATCTTATTGGAGATGATGAACATTGCTGGACTGACGAGGGTATTTTCAATATCGAAGGTGGCTGTTACGCCAAGGCGATTTATCTTTCCAAGGAACGAGAACCGGAAATCTTTGATGCGTTGCGTTTCGGTGCAGTCCTTGAAAATGTTGTTTATGACAAACAAAGCCATCATGTCGATTTCGACAATACGACGATAACTCAAAATACACGCGGCGCGTATCCGATTGAAAATATGAGCAACGCAAAAATCCCCTGCGTTGCGGGACATCCAGCTGATGTCATTTTCCTCACCTGCGATGCGTTCGGCGTGTTACCGCCTGTAAGCAAGCTTTCTCCCGAACATGCAATGTATCACTTCATCAGTGGGTATACTGCAAAAGTAGCTGGAACCGAAGTGGGAGTAACCGAACCGGAAGCAACTTTTTCTCCCTGCTTTGGTGGACCGTTTCTCGTCTGGCATCCTGGTCGTTATGCAGAACTACTGGCAGAAAAAATCCGGAAGCAGAACGCAAACGTCTGGCTCGTCAATACCGGTTGGAGTGGTGGAC
>WFOZ01000619.1 GCA_015487825.1 Planctomycetaceae bacterium | reverse complement strand
TTCTTTTACTTTTGAAGCTCCCAAAGATGCAATCAAGATGCGAGCCAGCTTCCGGGTTACTGGTACCGTGTTATTGGACAACGTCAGGTTTTCCATCAACAGAACAAAAAAGCGAGTCGCCCGCCCGATACCCGCTGCTGGATTGAAAAACAAATATCTTTCGCTTCAGGTGCGAGATCCGCAAGAGGGGGGTGGCATCATCAGCATTCGCAATGCTGATGGTGTAGAATTTATCAATCGGTTGGAAGACAAATCGTTATGGCGGGTTGTCATGCGTCGTCTGCCAACAAAAAAGTATCAGGCGAATGATTATGTCAAGCTCTCTCTTGATCCGGAAGTCAGTGATGGCAGCACAGCTATTCAGAAAGACGACCTGGATGACCAAGGGAATACGATGATCTTGAATGCAGACCAGATTCAAGCGGACTGCAATATCGAAAAATCCAATGGCAGGATTAAACTTTCCTGGAATGGTATTGATGTAAAAAACGAAAAAGGCGTACTGGATGTTTTCGTAGAATTCCAACTGGCAGAGAACGATCACGCTGTGCGTGTGCGGAGTGGCATTAATAATCGTTCTAAAAAATTCACGGTCTTTTATCTGTTTGCGCCGCGCGTTGCAGGTATCTATCCGCATGATAACGATCTGGCGGCTGACCGACTTGTCCTGCCCTGTTACACCGGCAGGCTTGTTTATAATCCGATTGCCAACGGAATACTGGGTGAGCGCCGTCGGTTCCAACCAAATCGTTCGGGGCACAGTATGCAGTTCGATGCCTATTATCGCAATAATCAAGGTCTCTATCTTGGTTGTTTCGATGGCAACCAAAATATTAAACGCTATCTTTATGAAGTCTCTGATAATGGTCTGCTTTGGAGCATGGGGAACGTGCCGGATAATATGAAGCAGGTCCCTCAAAACTATACTGTTCCCTACGATACTGTCATCCGTTGTTTCAAGGGCGACTGGTATGATGCTGCGCGGATTTACCGCGAGTGGGCTTTAGAGCAGACCTGGTGCTCAGAAGGGCCATTATTGACTCGTAAAAACATTCCTCAGTGGTTCAAGGAGGTTGATGAATGGATTCTCTGGAACTCAAAACAGAATGAATCATACGATGTTTTTGATCCGGTATTTTTTCAGCCGATGCAAAAACAGGGGGTCAATTTGTGTGTCGATTTCCATAAATGGGGTACTCACGAATTTCTAAGCGGTGCCAGGGAAAGCCCGGATCGATTTCCTTTGCCGCAAAAACAAATCGCGTTTATCGAACGGACTCATCAAGTCGGAGCGCGAATCTTCGGATACCTCCAAGGTGTCTGCTGGTGTACGAGCAGTCCCAGTTTCAAACGGGAAAATGGCTGGAAGCATGCTGTTCAAAGCTATTCCGGTCAACCCATTGTCTGGGAATTAAAAGATCATAAATCGATCATTGCATTTCCTGGCCCAAAGTGGGAGAAAACTCTGGGTAAGACGATTGTCAAAATGGCGCAAGCCGGATTTGATGGCGCATATCTGGATTCCAATAACCACGCTGGTACCTATTTGAATTTCAATCCACTTTACAACAAGCAAAGCGGAGGAGGGAATGAATATATAAAATCCAATCGAACAATGATGCGAAATATGAAAGCTGCAGCGAGGAAATATCATCCGGAATTCTGTTTCACTGCTGAAAGTTTCTGGGAAGGAAATATCGCAGAGCTCGACGGCATTAAAGCGGTCAACACTTGGCATCGATATTTGAAGAGTGGCGTCTGTGAACAGATTCCGCTTGCCTCAGCCGTTTACCACGACCACGCGATTTTGTTCGGTTGCTGGGTTGGTCGACACAGCCTGCAAGAGGACGGGGGGATAGACTATGTCGTTAAGAACGGCATGGGCCTGGTTCAGGGATTCAAACCAGGATGGAATCAGCCTGCGAATATGCTTTATTTTAAGAACAAAGAGCTGGCTTTGAAAACTTCGCTGCTGCGCTATCGTGCTTATGCAGCTTCCAGAAAGTTTTTGCTCTATGGCGAAATGCTTCGTCCTCCGGTCATACTCAACCCCCAAGAGCGTATTCATTTCAGATGGTGGCGAGCCTGGAGCAATAACACGTATGATACCGACGTACCGGTCATTCAAAGCAGTCTCTGGAAAGCGGCAGATGGTTCAGTAGGTCTGGTTTTATATAATGCATCAGTCAAACCACAAGATACCAGGATCGAACTCACTGCTGATCAGCTCAGTGGTATTTCTGGAGTCCGTGTGAAAAACATCCTCCCGGAAGAGCTGAACGCGGAAGCAGCCATGCAGTCGGGGAATGTTGTCATTCGCTGTACCGTTCCGGCACAATCCCCGGTTGTTGTTGAGCTCAAGTGAAAAAACCTCCATTCATTCAAACAGCACAGACAGGAATATCTGTGCTCCTGGTGAATGAATAGAGGTTGCTGATGAAGGCGGACAAGCGAGCCGTTGTCCCGAAAAAATTCTGTTCTATCCTTCGAGAATTTCGCTTCGTAATTTTTCGAGTAATGCCACCGCCTGAGAGATATCTGCTTTTTGTTGTTCGCGATCTTCCGGGATTTCCCGTTCAATAGTCAGCGGTCCCACATAGCCGATCTCTTTGAGGGTTTCAATATAAAGACGCATGTTGACATCACCTTCGCCGAGTGCAACTTCGCATCCCCATTCTTTTCCTCGAACTGATTCCTCTGCCCAGGTGGCATCTTTGCAGTGAATGCTTTTGACGTATTTTCCAACTTTCTTCAACGCTTCAATCGGATTACCGGTACCGTACAGAATCATGTTGGCGGGATCGAAATTGACAAACAGATTATCTCGCTCGACATCACTCAGAAATTCGAGCAGATGGTCTGCTGTTTCCTGTCCGGTTTCCAGATGTAATTTCTGGCCATGTTCAGCCAGGTCGTCCAGTAACGATTGTGTGACTTTAATCAGGTCCAGATAGGTTTCAGATTCTCGATCCTGAGGAACAAACCCGATGTGCATTCCGAGTGTATCGCAGCCCAAATAACGTGCAAACTGCGCGGTGATACGGGCATCAGCTGCCCGGGATTCGCGATAGGCTTCAGGGACCAGACCGACCGTTTTTGCTGTTGTTTCGATATCAGCATAGCTCTCACCTTCAGAGCCACAAAAAACGCAGCTGACCGTTGTGCCTGCTTCTTCACATTGGGCTAGAAATTCTTTTGCCCGCTGTTCGTCTCTGGCTCCCTGGTGAGGGGAATGCAGGTGGATTGTCGGTATTTTCAATTCCGCAACAACATCCATCCGCACACCCAGACCGGCATCTAAAGAAGTAAATACACCAATTGGCCACTGACTCATAGTTCCTGCTCCTGTTGAATATTTGTTGAGCTGTTATATCGTGGGAGATCTCCCGAAGATTCTTCCCCAAGGATAACTTCTCGGATGTTTCCTGGCTATTGAACCAACTCAAAATGTACGAGAGATTTCAGAAAGAGAATGTGAATTTTTCCGGCTCATTATTATAAGTTTGGTTTCTGGCCAACCAGACCGGTTGCACATCCGAAGAAGTATGATCGTATTTCTGCTTCGAGTCCTGCACATTGAAAGCTGGACAGAGCAGTTTCGCAATTCCCGAAAGCCTCGGTGTAGACTCCAAGTAAACGATAGTTGTCCGGGTTACCTTTCAGAAGCCAACCTATAAGGGGAATCAGAGTTTTCAGATAGAACATAAATGGAGCACGTAGCCAGGGAGATTGCGGTACCGATATTTCGACAAAAGAAAATTTGCCTCCCGGCTTTAAAATTCGAAGAACTTCACTTGCCAACTGTTTAAGTTGAATATCTGAAAATGTTTTGAGGCCAAATGCCGAAACCACGACATCGCAGGAATCTGCAGCCAAATTACTGCAAAGCGCATTGGCCTGTATGACGCGCAACGGACATCGAAGTTTCCCCTTTTCATATCGTCTGGCTGCTTTGCACATTACCGGGGAAATATCGAGCGCAATGATATGACTATCAGAATCGATGCGAGAAGATATATTTGGGCAAAGTTCTCCCATGCCAGACATCAAGTCAACTACAGCACAACTTTTGTGAAAATCAATTTGCTCGACACACTGACGGCGCCATCTGCGAGCAAAGCCGAATGAAGAAATAAGATTTGTGATGCCATAAGTACCGGCCATTTCGTCAAAAAGATTCTGCACAAATGAAGTATCGTAGATATTGTTCTGTGACTGCATGTTTCTAGCGACCGGCTTCCCCGCGGCTTACTCGAATTTAAGTATTTCCGAAATTATCGTGCCTATACAGGTTCCATCAGGACAGCATGAGAACCCGGATGAAATAAACGACTCTCAACCGAAACGTTCATCATGCCAGCCAGGAAGCTTGTTCTCAGGGTGTTTTTTCAAATCGAATTTTGCAACCGGGAAGTTCCTTAACCAGCCGCGAATAGCCGGTTTTGGTGATTGCTGTACCTCGTATATCGATATGCTTTATCTGATCGCATTTCACAAGATGTTCGACAGATGCATCGGTAATGCCTGCGCATTGTTTCAAAGTGAGGTCCTTCAGTAGCGGAGCCTGTATCAGAGAGTAGATGCCGGCGTCTGTCACCGAAGTACGGGTTAAACAGAGATTTACCAGAGAGGAAATCTGGGAGATGCTTTGTAGTCCTGCATCGGTAAGTGAAGTATCTCTCAGGTCAACCCAGGCAAGTTGAGGCAATTGAGCCAGGACAGCGAGTTCTTCTTCAGGCAAAGCGCATTTTTTGAGTGCCAGTGCCTGAAGTTGTACCAGATGGCTGATTTCACGAAACTGTTCCGCATCGAGATGCAGATCTTTCAGTTCCAGATTTTTCAATGATCGAAACGATGTTAAAGAATCGAACCAGTGCATTGCCGGCCCACTGCTTTCGCTTGCTTTGCAGGCAATCACATCACCGGTTCTATTTTTTTTAACACGCACATGGTGCATTTTCACAATGTCGATACTGCGAATAATATCGCTTGCAAGTTCCTGTTTGAGATCGGTATTGATTTTCAGTCCGGGGCGAGTCTGGCGAAGTTGTTCGATGCCTCGATGAGTAACTGCTGTTTTCCTGAGATCCAATGCGATTAAAGACGTGAGCGAACCGAGTTGGTGAAGCCCTTCATCAGAAATTGCAGTTCCGGGGATATAAAGACGTTTAAGGCGTTGCAGTCGCGATAAGG
>WFOZ01000618.1 GCA_015487825.1 Planctomycetaceae bacterium | reverse complement strand
TGGTAGACCAGTTGTTCGCCTTTGTAATCAGCAGCCAATTCCACCTGCCAATCTCCGGCTTTGCCTGGACCTCGAAATGGAGTCCTGATGACGCTCGGGTTGGCTGGGCATACCACCGGGCCGATTGGCTTGGTGGAAATCACAAAATTGTCGTACCATCTTGACTGAGTCACGGACGAACCTTTATTCCAATATGCTTCGAGGAACACGGCGTTGATACCGTGCTTTGTGTAACTGCCGCGGAAGTTCAAATTACGTCGTTCGCATTCAAGACGACCATCAATCCATAACTGGTTGATGCCATCTTTTTTTCCTGGGGTGTTCAATTTGGCCCGGGATTCCACCAGCACCCAGTAGCCCGATTCTTCGGTCGCATGGATCGGGAACCTGGAGGCCGGCTTGTTTCCCAACCATTTCATACCCTGCCAGTCGTTATACTTTTTCGATAAGACTTGATTACCCTTCACACAGCGGACAGGATCCAGTGTCAGCGAGGAATTTTGCCCACTCCATACGTGCGCGATCATTGCCTGGGCCCAATTGGAAGATACGATGCTGGTTGCCCGGGACATTTTATCTGGCGAGCCTTTCCAGCCGTATTGGTGTTTGACATAAATTCGCCAATAGATCTCTTCAAATTTTTCGCCTCGACGAACCGTCTTGTTGATGTAAGTCGGCGAATCACCAAAAAACACCTGTCGTCCCGCGATGCCACGTTTCCCTTTTTCGTACAGACAGAGCATCGATTTACCCCGCCTTCCCAATGCGACATTTTCATCAAGAGGACTTTTGCCACTCGCATACGGCTTTAAGGGACCATTAAAATCGTCATACCAAATTGTTGCAGGATCTTTTGCGTGAGGTTGTTCCTGTGTTGGAACAACACAGTCAACTCTCGGAGTCTCCGGTTTCTTCTTCACAGCAGCATCGCAAAACAAAATGCCTCTATTAATTAACAGAAGCAAAACAGCAATCGAGATTCGTTTTGTATTCATCACTTCACTCCCTGCTTTTTATGGTCAGATATTTTGTATGTTGCTCGGCACGATCAATAACAATTAAATTTGGTTCAGGTTACCATGTAATAGCAATGTCGTTGCTTTTGGCAGGCACGTCCGGTTCTGATAGATGTTTCGAGGTCATTTAACCGAAAACGGCCACCACCATCGATTCAATGGAATCCGTTCAAGAACCTGCCAGGGCTGCTCATTAACTGAATCAATGTACCCATCGTAACGAACGCCACCAAGGCTCACAAACAAATCTACAGGAATGTCAAAAATATGGTCGACTTTATCTCTCTCGATATCCTGTGCAGCAAGTTTTTCTTTTCGTATTGAATAATACTCTTGAGGCATCTTTTCGGAAGCATCCAGATGCCTCAAGCCGTAGCTTGAATCATGAATTACTGACCATTGTTCGCGTCCGTTTTCCATCAACGAAACAGCGCTATACATGACCGTTTCGTTCACATTGCAAGAAAGAAACTTACAGTTGGAGATCAACGCTCGGATTAAGTCTTCACCGAAAATCTGGCGATCATCAATATAAAGAATATAGATCCCAGCCTGTGTATGTGCAGCTGCGATTGGAGAGACAGGAAATTCCCCAGCACGGCTGGTTCATTCTGATAGCCGTAACCAAAGTGAAATTTTAGAAATTTGCGCAAGCCGCAAAGAAATTAGCCGTTAGTAGTACAAACTCTTCGGTTGGTTTAAGTTTTAGCTTGTGATGAATTTCAGCTGGCTCGCAATCAAAAATAGCATAAACTGAAACAGAAAATCCCATAAGACCTCCAAGCGTAGTCTCGGTTGGCAAAGAAGGTATGGCAAGAATCGCAGAAAGCCCCACCTCCTCCCAGCGGATCTCACTTGCCTCTACAACTTCCCCAGCATTTCGATCGCTTTGTCTTCGAAAATCTTTTGCCATTCGGGGGCCAGGATGCTGTCACAATCTTCCTGGGCACCTCCCGGATTGAGCAACTGTTTGGCTGTTGGTGCGTAATAGATGTAGCCGTTGGTGTAGCCGGAAACGAATGTCTTTTTGTGGGGTGATGCTTTCTTGATATTCAGGCCGATTTGAACGGTCAGTTCGCCTGGGAATGTGAGTAAGACGAAGTCGCCGATTCTCAGTCCGACCAGTTCGACATCAATATTACGCTTTCCACTTGCCAGCATATCAGCCTGATGTTTTTTAAGAAGTCGAAGGTTTGTGTTGACGCGTGTCAACTGCTCCATCGTATAAATATTTTTCATGTACTGTTTGATGTTGCTGCGATTGACTGCATCAAGTTTTTTCAAACCGGTTTTGCCAATTTTATCCTCTTGCAGGTATTCAAAAGAATGGGTCGCGGGATATTTTTCGGAGAGTTTATATTTCACTGCCAGGGGCATGAATGATTTCAGATTGAGAGTTGTTCCTCGCAAAGAATTCATCAGTCGAACCTGTTCATCTTCCATCCTTGCGATCCGCTGTGAATAATTCGCGCCCGGCAGTTCAATTACCTGTCTCTTATACACATCTCCGAGCCC
>WFOZ01000617.1 GCA_015487825.1 Planctomycetaceae bacterium | reverse complement strand
CTTCAGGCGGAAACAGACCTGATCAACCTGGCAAGAAAAGCAGAGGCGTTTTTAAGTGCGGGGACTTCGTCGGAAAAAATCGCCTCCTACCAGCGATACGGCGGTTCCTCCTGCACTCTGGGAGAGGTTCGCCAGCGAGCCGATTTCATTCTGGTCGGCAATGTCGATCTTCTTTCAACCTGGCCCCGTTTTGAACAGCAGATTCTCTCGAAACCGAGCCGATTTTTGTCTTCAGATAAACCCCGTCAACTCGTTTTTCTGGGTGATGCGAGTCTGCTTGAAGAAGCATCCCGCTACAGCGAAGTGATTG
The DNA here is from genome assembly GCA_015487825.1 of Planctomycetaceae bacterium. Lineage (GTDB taxonomy): Bacteria > Planctomycetota > Planctomycetia > Planctomycetales > Planctomycetaceae > Rubinisphaera. The sequence goes on along the minus strand of WFOZ01000617.1, from coordinate 7,151 downwards.
ATGTTCCGCAGGCTCAACTCGATCAGGCGATACTGCTGCTCAGACGATTCTGTAAAAACCAATCATGGAAAATTGACTCACGAGAAAAAGCTGAGGCCAATCACACGTTAACAAGCAAAGCCATCAAACAAATTCAACAGCTGGCCGAACAATTACTTAACGCCGAGTATCCGGTGCTGTTTCATGATGACAGCCTGGCAGAAAAGAATTTTCTGTGGGTAAAACTCATCAGCGAAGTGAATCAGAAATCCCGCCTGCACAGTTTAACCGTTTCAGCAGAACAGGCCCAAGGAGCTGTTTCAGAGACGATCCTGGCTATGACCGGTTTCCCCGATCATATCGTATTCAGAAATGAAGAAATCCTGCACGATGGCCAGCGTTTTCAGGCCGCTCGTTTAATTGAAAACAGAGAAGTCGATCTGGTGATATTCGCAGGTGATCTGCTCAGTGAAAAATGGCTTGAAGCGTTACAGAGCCTGACCCCAGCAGCCCGATTGGTTGTGATTCATTCAGGCAGGATAAAGCTTTCGCAGATTGATGTGCCGCTGATTGAGATTCTCACACAGGTTCCCGGTATCCACGAAGCAGGCACTGCAATGCGATGCGATGGCGTCCCGCTTCCGCTACGTTCTGTTATTTCTTCGCGGTTGTCAACAGTTTCCGGCGTTGTGAAATCTATCCTGCAAGATAAATGACTTCTACTGCGCACTGGTCATATCAGGACGCAGTTTCATGGCGTCTTTCATATAGACATGGGTGATATCGCTTTGTTTTTTTTCGGTATTAACGTGCAGCAACACGCGAATACACATCGGTAGCGAATTCGGTACTGCAATTTCCGAGGCACACAACAGCGGCACTTCGCTCATCCCCAGATCCCGGGCGGCTTCTGCGGGGAAACTGGCTGTTAAATCGGGAGTGGTCGTGAAAACGGCTGAGACGATATCTTCAAAATCGTCTATTTCGTTCGCGCGAAGCACTTCCTGAAGCAACTCATTGGTTGCCTGCAGAATTGCTTCCCGTGAATTTTCATCAGCCGAGATGGCCCCGCGAATGCCTCGAACGAGCATCAGATTTCCTTTGCTTCCCAGTTTATCTCAAACAGTGCCACACTATCATTCACCGAATATCTTTATCAGGCAGTTTCGTTTTAATTCCCTCATCCAACGGCATCGTTTTCCAAGCTTGTTCGCCAGTTTCTGCCATTAGTTGATCGAGTTGTTTTCTTAGTTTGGCAACCAGTTCTTTATGTTCCGGCTTGTTAATTAAGTTCATGTTTTCGCCGGGATCGTTTTTCAGGTCGTACAGTTCCGCCATGTGGCGATCCGGTTTGCCGTCGCCGTGAGGATATCGCATATATTTCCAGCGATCGGTTCGAATCCCTCGCACATTCGGCGTGTATGGGAACTGTTTTTCGTAATTGTATTCGTAGTACCAGGCGGTTCTCCAACCTTCTGTTTTCCCTTTAAGCAGTTGTACCCACGATTTCCCATGAATGTTTTTTAACGCGGGAGCATCGCACAATTCGACAACACTCGGTGCGACGTCGATATTCAGAACCTGTTGATCAATTACGCTGCCGGGACGAACCAGTTTCGGATAGCGAACAATCAAAGGAACGCGAATAGATGGTTCGTGCATCGCTCGTTTGTCGGACATGCCATGTTCCCCCAGAAACATGCCGTTATCGCCTGCGAAAATAATGACAGTGTCATCAAGCAGGCGTTTCTTTCGCAGCGTTTCGTAAATGCGACCGACCGAATCATCCACTGATAAAATACTTGCTGTGTACGATTTCGAGAACCGTTCAAAATCGAGAACCGCTGCCGCATTTCGATCCGGGAACTTTTCGCGGAAGCCATATAAAGGACCGTAGATGCCGTGCCAGGTATCGAGGCGTTGTTTAATCCACTCCGGTTTTCCCTCCAGATGAAACGCACTGTGCGGATAATTCACTTCGATGCCATCAAAGGCGTGTTCGTATTTCTTTTCGGGAGTAAACGGCGTGTGCGGGGCTTTATGTCCCAGAATCAACAGAAACGGTTTTGAACTCTGCTTTTTATCCAGCCAGTTCAATGCCATATCGGTGACAACTTGCGTGTAATAACCGGGAACAACTTTTCGCGTACCGTTCACATTGAACGTTGTATCGTAATACTTCCCCTGTCCTTTATGAGTCACCCAGTAATCGAAGCCGGGACGTTTGGAATCATCCGCTTCCCCCATGTGCCATTTACCGATGTAAGCGGTTTGATATCCGTTTTCCTGTAACCGACGTGGAAAACTCGCCAGGTCGCGGGGATAATCGGTGAAGTTATTGGTTACCCCATGCGTGTTCGCATACAGACCGGAAAGAAACGATGCCCGACTGGGCGAGCAAAGCGATGTTGTGACAAACATATTCGAGAAGCGAACGCCTTCTTTTGCCAGCCGGTCGATATGAGGCGTCTTCAAATAAGGATGCCCCTCGCAACCGAGCTGATCCCATCGCTGGTCGTCGGTCAGAATGAAAATTACATTCGGAGTTGCAGCACTGAGTAGCGAGGTTTTTCCAAACAGAACAATGCAGGCAAGAAGCAGAAGTAATGTTGTTTTCCGGAGCATTTAACGCCACATTCCTTTCGATCCGAAGTTGTAAAATCCGACAGGCGGATGATAGATGTGCAAATCTGTATCAATCCCGACCCGCGCAGCAGGTCTACGAACCACATAAGATACGATGTTAGGCAACGCAATTCCAGTCTCTGGAGAGTAGTAGCTATGGATGTGACCACTACCGACTGTTATTTATTGTCTAAACTGATTTCCGAATCACTTTGCGGCGTCTCAGATTCAGCTTCGCGTTCCCAGCGGGCATTCATTTTTTGGGAAATGACAGGCTGTATCCAGCCGAGAAGAATTAACGCGGCTATTATCAAGCCGAATTCGACAATTGTTTCTGAGACATTGATCTGGTAGATGTCCGGGGAACGCATCGCCAAAATAACCAAAATACAGAGAAGAATTGCACCCATCATTATCAAAGGGATAATCAACGATGAACGAGGCTTGACTGTTGGCTCTTCAATATCCTCATCAAGCAACACAGCACAGTTACACCGGCTACACTTTCCAGTAACGAGAACCTTATCCAGGTTGCATCGCAGAGTAAGGGATACATTACAGTTCGGGCACCGAATTCCAATCCGGCGATCAATCAAATATATTGCAACCAAAGGTAGAAGAAGAGGAGAGCTTATCACAGGCAGGAGCAACGCAATGGAAAGCATCATTCCTAATTGGCCATCCACTTGATCCCGAACAGCAAGGATGACAGGCAAACCAATATAGAACATCGCAAATGTTGCCAAGCCTGCTAACCCCGGAAATACGAGAACGGAAAGATGCGTCAGTCGACAGCTTGCTTCTATCAGTCTGGTTCGGGGAATTTTCATGGCAAATGCAATTGTATGACGAAACTTCGCCGTCTCATAGCGATAAATTCAGATCATAATAATTATCGAAACTGTTCAGCAATGTTTGGTTATTGCAGAAATTAAGGTTGTTTGTAGGGTCCGCTATTGCGGACCACCGCAGAAATAGCAGGCTCCATCTCCCATCGTAGTCCGCGGGTAGCGGACCCTACGCCAACGCTGAATAGTTAATAAATTATCTTGACAACCAGATTTCCTTGACTAGAATCGTGCCGTGACGGGTTCAAATTCCGTCTTGCTTTTTTAACTCCATGTTATCCGCAATACATGCGGACGTGCTGATTGACTAAGATCAGCCTGCAAAATGCTCTGGTTTGATGAGTTTCGCAATGACCCTCCGGTCATCTTTGTGCTTTTTCGTGGTACGATTAAATCTCTGAAAATTGTTTCGAATCGATTTATTTCTAAATCCGGTTCTCACAGGCAAATGGGCAAGCTATTTGCAACATTAGCCGACGGCACTGAAATACGCTGGCGTTATCCTTTTGACAGGGATGATCCTGGAGTTCCTCCTCTCGAAAAGGAAATCATAGTTTGGCGCCATTCTTACACAGACGCCTATCTTCACCGCATAACATTAGCTACCGAATGGGATTCACTTATTGAATCGATTGACAGCCATAATGTGATTGAAGAGAAAGCAATTGCACAAAAACTACTGATTGAATATCACGAAGCTGGTGGGCAGTTGTCTTTGATGGTAGGAAGCAACTATGCGCTTTACTATGCGATATCTGATGGCTTCAACGTCATGATTCCCCGCGAGCGATATAAGGGAATTGGTACGCTTCGTGAACTTGTCTCACTCGTACATGAATATTCCAGTGAGTTGTCACTTCAAGACATCTGGAACAAAATGACAAGTTTATTGATGCAGGAAATTGGCTGTCTGCCTAACGAAATCCACCAAGATATGGAAATAAAGATCTTCGTGGAAAGGCCGGAAGTTAGAGCTTATTTTCCAGGTATTATGTCTGGTTAAAATCCATTTTTGAATAACCATTGCCGAGTCGGAAAGAAACCGCCTGCAGGCCGACCATGCTGTTGCGGAACTATTCGCATAGCTTCAACGCGAATTATTGTTTCCGTTTGGATCGTGGAAGCAAGGGGAGAACACTCTGCCGTCTGCCTGAGGCCCGTTTGGACATTTCATGGAACAGACGGTAGAATACCGCCTCTGTAACCATGATCCGAAGTTCATCTTTCATCAGATATGCAAGATTCACGAAAATTCGACTGCCGGGATTACAATAAGAGAACAGATTCAGGAGAGATTGTTGATAGCGTCCATTCAGGGGAAATTGATTGCGTTAGAAGAGACTTCCGCCTTTATTGAAGCAGGGCCTTTTGAACTGGAAGTTTACGTTCCCGATTTTGTACGCAGGCAACTGCAATCAAAAATCGGTGAGCATATTCGCTTGCAGACGATGACTTATCTGGAAGGGAATCCGCAAAAGGGAGGACGACTGACCCCGCGCATGGTCGGTTTTACCACGCATGCTGAGCGGACTTTTTTTGAGTTGATCTGTTCGGTCGATGGCCTTGGTATGAAAAAAGCGTTGAAGGCGATTGTGCGTCCTGTTCGGGAAGTAGCCGCTGCGATTGAGCAGCAGGATACGAAAACGCTCAGCACGCTACCCGGCATCGGTCCTGCAGTTGCGGATCGAATTGTTGCCAAGCTGCGACGAAAAATGACACGCTTCGCCCTGATGGTTGATCAGGGCGCGGATGGCACAACAGAACCGATGAACGACATTGTTGCAGATACCTACGAAGCACTTCTGGCTCTCGGGCATACCGCAGAAGATGCCCGTAATAAACTTGACGTCGCATTAGAGGGCGGCAAGAAATACAAAAAAGTCGAAGACCTGCTCGCGGTTATCTACCAGCAGGAATATTCCTGAAGTCTGCCAAAGTAAGTTACCGAATGTTTTCGGAACGCGTCACGATGCACCCTGCGACATTGTTTCCTGCCATCGGGAATATCCCTGACGCAGCAGTTCGACTTGCAACAGTTTGCGCGATCACAGCATTCATTTGGATTGCCATAACATTCAGGGATGGGGGAGGGGCGTACTTTTTTTCGATTGGAATTGTTACTGAATATCACTTAGCAAAGGGGGCGAGCAGGCTTCAGAACCGATGGAACAGATACGTAGTTCTCCACCCACTTAAAGTGGTATTCTATCGAGGCTTTTCCATGACCAATTCCATTCGCATTGACAACAGGCATTCCCTGCACGAAATGGTCTCTGTTGCCTTAAAGCGTGTTTTGCCCGGGCTTTCCGGCGAAGTCCGCTGGACATTCAAAAAGGATCGCGTCTGCCTCAGTGGAGTTGTTTCCAGCTATTACGAAAAACAGATCGCTCAGGAGGCACTGCTCAAAATGCCCGAACTCGGCGACGTAACGAATGATCTGAAAGTTTTCCGAAATTAAAAGCTGAAACCCACTCGGTCTTCCTATCTTGTGTTCTGGAAACGAGATACGGCTACTCTTCTGTCGGAATGTGCTCCCTGTTTTGGCAATTTTGCATCGTTTTTTCATTTTATTCTGTTTTCTTCTCAAGATTTCATCCCCCACAGCGAATAGCTGTATGTCCCGGCTGTTTCAGACACTCACCGGGAATCACTTCGTACATGGGAGAGAAGATGAAAAAAGCATGTTGTTGGAAAAAACTGTGTCAAAAAGATCCTCATACAGGAGGCAGATCTATGTTTATGTTCAAGAAGTTGATTGTTGGTGGATTGCTGGTAGCGGGTTTGGGAACATTCGTTTTTGGACGAAACGCGCTCTCTTACATTAAAACGTGTGGCCAGGAAATTCGTCAAACGGTGAAAAGTCAGGTGCCTATCGAATTTGAAGTGAAGCACGCAGAGCAATTGGTGCAGGATCTCGTACCGGAAATCCGTCATGCGATGCATGTAATTGCTGAGCAACAAGTGGAGCTGGAAGCACTCGAAAAAGCAGTTGTCAATCGGGAAAAAGGTCTCGTCAAACAGAAAGAAGCGATTCTGGCTTTGAGAGAAAAACTGGATGGAGACGACACAAAATACGTCATCGCAGGACGATCTTATTCCGAGCAACAGGTTGAAAAAGATCTGGCAACCCGTTTCCGCCGCTTCAAACTGGCTGAAGAAACATTCCAGCGGGAACAGGAAATATTGCAGGCTCGTCGATCATCGTTGCAGGCCAACGAAGAGCATCTTGCAACTCTGATTTCCACCAAAAAAGATCTCGAAGCACAACTGGCACAACTCGATGCCCGCATGCGAGCAATCCAGGCGGCTGAAGCAGCCAGCGATGTCCAGCAACTTGATGACAGTGCACTCAACCGAGCCAAATCACTTATTGCAGAATTGAATACGCAGCTCGACATCAAGGAACGTCTGCTGGATACGAATACTCAAATCACCGGCTCAATCCCGGTGGAGCGAGACCTCGAACCTCAGGTAGACGTCACTGATGAAATCGATAGCTACTTCAAAAAAGAACTTGCAGATCGACCCCTGTAAGTTTACCCCTTGCAGAAATAGACGTGCAAAGTGCGCGTCTGTTTCTGTTTTTTATTAATGAAATGAGCGTAGGGCAGGCTTTCCAGCCTGAGACCATGTTGCACAAACTGCTCAAGTAAAAAACCGTGAGTTCACAGGTAAATCAGGAAGTAACTATCCTTGATG
>WFOZ01000616.1 GCA_015487825.1 Planctomycetaceae bacterium | reverse complement strand
GAACGGGGCTTTGGCAAGTTTCTGCATCATTTCCTGATCGTACACGTTGAGTGTCGGTTTATTGACTAAACCAACATCGATCCCCGCTTCTTTCAAAGAGATGACTGCATCGAGAGAGCGGTAAAGTGTTTCGCCGAACGAAACGATGTAACCCGCGGTCCCTTCCCGCACGAGATCGTCTTTTCCTGAAACGAATTCGTATCCTTCGCCGAATAATTCCTTGTCGTTTTCATCAAGAATATCTGGCACGGCTGAGCGTGTCGAGAAAATGAAACGGAGTCCTGCATCGTTAAAGATACGATTCAAACAAGCCTTGAACTGATGCTGGTCGGCTGGGAAGTAAAGCCGGGTGGTATCTTTGCCACCATCGGGAAGGCCGTTGGCGGCGAAGAAGTTGTTGAGGCCGAAGTGGCAGGTGTTATCCGCCATGTCGTCACAGCCAGCGTGCGAGAAGTGAGCCAGCACGTTTGATTGATTCAGCCGAGCCATCGTGATTTCGGAAACAAGCATTTCCAGAAACGCAGAGAACGTTCCGTAAAGACCTTGCTTCCCTTTTTCAAAACCGAAGCCGGCTGCTGCGGAAAAGTTGCCTCGCTCCATGATGCCGGCCCGCACAAAAACTTCCGGGTGCTTATCACGAATCAAATTCAAACCGCAGGAACCTTCTAAGTCGTTATCAAAAACTCGCACCTTGGCAACGCGCTCTTCCGCTGGCATCCCATCCAGAATTTCGTTGACGTAAGTTCCGAAGAGCGAGCGATTTTTTCCTGCACCGCGTGAGCCCCGGTAACTTGGACCGCCGGGCAGTTTTTCGACGCCTTCCAGAAATGCGACCGCTTCGCTGCGTCCTTTTTTGGTGAGGTGATCAATCGCGGTTGCGATTTTAATCACATCGTGTCCGTGGTTCGAACCTTCGAGTCCCTCAATACCGACACACATTTTTCGCTTATTGATCAGCGCGATCGGTCCTTGTGTGTTAACCGCTTTGCACATGCGGGCATATAAACTGTCGATCTCTTCGCCATCACCAACATCAGTCGCGATGCCATGTCCTTCGAGTGTTCTGGTGACATCGTAACCGGGCAGATATTCAGACGGGAAGCCGGCGATGGTGACATCGTTATCGTCAATCACCAGCTTAATGTTAATTTGCTGGGCAACGGTTAATCGAGCCGCTTCGGCATCGTTCCCTTCCATTTGCGAGCCATCGGAACCGAACATGAAAACGGTTTTATCGGGATTCGCAATCGCAACACCATTCACGTAAGGCCACATGTGACCGAGACGCCCGGAAGAAAATTTGACGCCGGGAGTGAAATCACGTTCGGGGTGTCCGGGAAGATGAGCGTTGAATTCGCGATAATGAAGTAGACGTTCCGCATCGAGATTCCCTTCGATCACAGCCATTAAATACTGCGTCGCGACCCGGTGACCGGCTTCATCAAAAAAGATCGGCAGAATTGAATCGTTGCCCGCTTGTTGATCGTGCAGCATAAAACTGTACGCGATCATCACTTCGGGGACGGTATCGTAAGGGCCGCCGGTGTGGCCGCCAAGTCCTTTGCCATCTGCTACTGCGGTGAAAAAGATGATCACATCTCGACAGAAATCGATATTCGCCTGCAACGTCTTTCGCTGCTCATCACTCAGGCTGTTTGAACTGGGATCGAGAGGTAAAGGGGTAAATTCATTAAAATCAATCGGAAAATTGCCTGGATCTGACATCTCTGTTTTCTTTCTTAACTTGTTTCTGCTACCAAACTGTCTTTACCAATTTGATTGAAATATTTCTCCGGGAGCCTCTATTTGTTCACAAAGCCTGCAAACACTCCAGTCTGAATTGTTTGAGTCCGCTGTTATTGAAGGCAAACAGAAATTTCTGTCTCCGCTCAAGCGGGTATTTTTGAATTATTAGAGGTTCCTGATGATGTTTTCGGGGGACCGCGATTTGAAAGTTGTTATAATGCACGGCGTGGACGACCACCTCACCATGCAGGTATGACCAGTACACGCAGACCATGTTATAGCGAGATTGCACGGGGATTTCAAAGCGAGTCGAAAGAATGATTTAATCTGTCCGAAGCGCGCCGGGATATTCGATCATTTCTACACTTTAATTGCGAGCATTGCTTGACCCCCCGCCATTTTTTTCGTTCTAATGATGAACCGTATCTGTATTGGTGTCTATATATTCCCGTTTTCTTTATTTGTGGTTTCGGTCAGAATCATTGAGGAAAATTAATGCACAGTGATGGCGTACAAGGAGTCGTGGCATTAGTCACCGGGGCAAATCGCGGAATCGGGTTATCGATTGTCGAAACTTTGCTTCAACATGGAGCTGGCAAAGTTTACACGGCTGTTCGAGCATTGGATAAAGCAACTGCGTTAGTTGAAAAATACGGAAATAAAATTGTTCCTGTATTGATTGATGTGACAGAACCGGAAACAATCTCGGCAGCAGCCAGGCAGTGTCAGGATGTGAACTTTCTGGTGAATAATGCAGGAGTCCTCAGTTCGCTGACTCCTTTTTCAGACCGGGCAATTGAATCTCTGCAATATGAACTGGATGTTAATGTTTTTGGTCTGATCCGTATGGCTCGGGCGTTTTCTCCTGTCCTTAAATCCAATGGAGGAGGAGTCTTTATTCAGTTGAATTCCGTCGCTTCACTGAAAAGTTTTCCCGAGTTTACAACATACTCTGCCTCAAAGGCTGCTGCTTATTCCATCACACAATCCTTGCGGGAAATCCTTGCTGAACAAGGGACACGAGTTCTTTCTGTCCATCCCGGCCCAATTGATACCGATATGGGAAATGAAGCCGGACTGTCAGAAATTGCTGAGCCAGCGGAAGTTGTTTCTGATGCAATTATCGACGCTCTTAAATCAGAAGATTTTCACGTTTTCCCGGATACCCTCGCTCGAAAAGTTGGTATCGTCTATCAGACTTTTGCAAGAGACATCATCGAAGCAGACCTGATGGAACAGAATGCCCATTAGTGCGGAGTTCGTTACAACGCATCCAATTTCTGTTGCACCTTAAATCCCTCCTTCAAATGTGCGTCACAACAGACTACAACTTTCATGAATACTGAACCCTTT
>WFOZ01000615.1 GCA_015487825.1 Planctomycetaceae bacterium | reverse complement strand
CTATGGATATTACGCAGTCCGCAATCGCGTCCATATGCACGATCTTCATGCAACAATTCTGTATTTAATGGGCATTGATCATGAACGCTTAACTTACCGATACGCCGGACGAGACTTTCGACTGACCGATGTCGCAGGCAATGTTGTTCACGATTTGTTCGCTTAAACTGGGTATGCCTCAATGAATATTCTATTCAGGTTTATTGGCGGTTTGTTGCAGTTTCTGATTGTTGTTACAATTCTCGCCGGCTGTTCCATTAAACCGGAATCTTCGATTCCTTCTGAAGGTTCTCGGCACGATTTGACACATAACCAGCAGCAGACAATCTCTCAGGAATCGAAACCAATGCCTCTTGAAACCCCACTCGAAATTAGTCCCCAGGATGTAAAACAGAAGTTGGACCGAAAAGAAGATTTTGTCTTGATTGATTGCAGAGAACAGAATGAATACGACCTGGTTCATATCGATCACTCCCGGTTAGTGCCGATGAGTGAACTGGAACAGAAGGCAGGCGAATTAGAAGACTTGAAGGATAAAGAAATTGTAGTTTACTGCCATCACGGTCGTAGAAGTATGATGGTCACTAAATGGATGCTCGAAAACGGATTCACCAATGTGAAAAGTATGGCGGGGGGAATTGATCGCTGGTCAGAAGAAATTGATTCGGAGCTCCAACGATATTGAATATTAAACTCGTAGAGGCCGCTATTGCGGACCAAAACAAGGGGCCTTTAATCAGGCGTAGTCCGCCCCTACGATCTTTCACGAAGAATCAGGGATGATACAGCGTGTGTGGAATTTTGGGAGTTATCGCGAACCAGGGGCAACGTCTGAATCTAACAGATTCCGAGCTCATCACGATGCGCGATACCATGTTTGCCCGTGGCCCGGATGAAGCGGGGCTGGTGCGCATTCAAAACCGTGCAGCGCTGGCACATCGCAGATTGTCGATACGCGATATTGCAGGAGGACAGCAGCCGTGGATATCGCACGATATGCGATACTCGCTTGTTTATAACGGCGAGTTATATAACACGAACGAATTGAATCAAGAAACGGCTCCTCATTTTAACGAGCCGCTGCGAACTCACTGTGATACCGAACTGTTGATGCGAGCCTTTCAGATTTGGGGAGCAGAAACGCCGCAGCATTTACGAGGTATGTTCGCTTGCGGATTTTACGATTCAGAACAAAATCGTCTTACCTTGCTGCGTGATCGCTTTGGCATCAAACCGCTTTATTATGCCTGGGTCGGAAATGAGTTCGTTTTTGCGAGTAGTCCGGTGGCTATTCTAAAACATCCACAGTTTATCTCTGAACCGTATTGGCCGGCGATTACTCATTATCTGCATACATTGCGGACAACCTTTGATGACAAAACTTTGATCAAAGGGATTCATCAACTCTCCGCTGGTTGCCTGCTGCAACTTGATGATACAGGGCTGAAGATTTCGCGTTATTGGGATTATCCTCAATCCCGATGTTCTGCCACTTATGCTGAAACTGTTGAAATGTTTGAACAAGGCTTTGCCGAGGCGGTCCAGACGCGAATGGTGAGTGATGTGCCGGTCGGGATGATGCTTTCCGGCGGGGTTGATTCCACACTTTTGGGAACGTATATCAAAAAACATCTCGGCAATAATTTTGTTGCAGAATGTGGCGTTGGGAACAATGGACAAGCACCAGATGATGAAACTTATGCAGCACTTGCAGCCAGGCATTTGGGTTGTCAGTTTCAAACAGTTAATGTCAACGAAAGTGAATATCGAGAAACATGGGACAAACTGATTCGAGAAAACGCGATGCCATTGGCGACACCCTCAGATGTCATAATCTATCATCTTGCTAAATCGTTGAAGCAGCAGGTCGGTGTGGTGCTTGGCGGCGAAGGAGCAGACGAATTGCTTTGCGGGTACTCTGCGTTACATGGTGCGGGACGGGATTACGATTTACTTCAACAAATTGCACAGCATCCCGAATCTATTTTTCCTGCTCTGCGAAAACGATTCGCAGACAGCTTTACCAAAACGTATTGGACAGATTCCTTTTCTTCTTTGGCGGAGCATTATTTTTCTCTTGCGAGCCTGATTCCATTCCAGGGAATTTCAATGTTGTTGAAATCAGGATTGAATCACGAACAGGAAATTCTCTCCAGTTACCAGAAATTGTTAAATCAGTATCCCGAATGCGAACAGGCTCAGTCGAAAACGCCTCCGGGGCTGGCGGGAATGACGCGTTTATTGCACCGTGTGAATCTGGAAACCTTACTGGCAAGGCTCGACCGTTCAACAATGGCCGCTTCTCTGGAAGCGAGAGTTCCGTTTACGGATCATCATCTCATTGAAAAAATCTGGCCGACCCCTTTTGAACATCGCATTCGCGTCAATCCCGATTGCCCCGATCCGTATCGCTCCGCGACCGAACTGGAAC
>WFOZ01000614.1 GCA_015487825.1 Planctomycetaceae bacterium | reverse complement strand
GTGTATAAGAGACAGCAAAACGTGCATGCAGGCTCAACGCTGGCATCGCAGAATGATGCTGGTTCTTTATTGAAACGAAATTCGGAACCGAGCCTCCGGCAGAAAACAAAAAGCCCCTCTCCACAAATCCCAAAACAGACCGGGGCTGTCGCCTCGCCAGATACCAAAAGCGAGAAACCGATGAAGTTCAAAACAAAAGCCAAAGCCAATACCAAAACTTCCGCCCCGCCAGTAGAGACCAGCCAGGGACGTGTACGATTTACGCCCCCTGAAATAAATGACGAAAAAATTGATGATCTCGGTATTCAGCAGGCGATTGAAAGACATCATCGCAAACAACGCAACTGGTCGGTTCTGTTTGGTCAGTTCATGGTGTTTGGCGGAGCGTTGGCGATGACATGTGGCATCGCGATTGTCATCGGGAACCGATTCGGCTCGATGGAAATCGCAGAAACAAGCGGCTGGCTGACTTTGGCGGGAGGTCATCTTCTGTTCGTGCTGGGAATTTACACCCATCTTTCCAGCAAGATGGAACAAATCTGGAGTGATATGCACTCTCGAAACGATGAAATCACCCGACTGCTCAGCCAAAACATGACCACAGGAATTCCTCGAAAAACAACAAGCCCCCCCGCAAACACTTCGAGCAACGCATCATTCCAACGAAGTTCACTACCGGAAACAATTCGCGAAGTCGCCTGACAAAGTACGATTTGGTGCAATGGCTCTGTGGGGCGTGATTTGACGCAGCTTGGGATTACCAAGCAAACATTTGCCGACGAACTTGCCATTGAGTAGCGTCTACGAATGGGGTCCACTACAGACCACTACAACTCTAACAGCAGACAAGCATGAACCCGGCACGGCTGGTTCATGCTGATAGCCGTAACCATACTGATATTTTTCTAAAGTTTGCGAGCTGTTCGCAAACTTTTACCGTTAGTAATACAAAAGCAATCCCGTCGCGAGAAGAAGGCTCAATGCGGTTGGCGGCTTCATGGTTTAGTCGGCGAACGACTTCATCATTGCCAGAACGGCGACCACCGCCGGTTCGGGGCGAATTCGGAAAACCGTCGAAAAATACAGGCGCGCTCAAGTGTAGCGAAATGGTCGAGCGATACCATTTCACGAACAAGCGTCGAGTGCCTTGAGCAGCGAATTGGCTATGGCTTCGGCTGGAGCCTGGACGTTAATCGGTCTGGCGGAACAACACGAGTGAGCTTTGCAAAATGAGGAAACGTGAACGAAGAGTAAAACGAAAAAAAACGGAAAGCGAACCAGCTCCGATGCAACGCCTTGTCATGCGTTCTTTTCCTTTTGGTATTTCTCACGCAAAAACTGAATGACCGCGCGCAACCGTCCGGGAAACATTGTAACGCCTTGGCACATATCCTGTGACACTGAATTAGGCCACGCGAATTGTACGTTGATTTGGCAAGCATCGTTTGCTTTCTGCTCGGAGTCGCCTTGGATTGTGCAACTCCAGTTATCCAATTCAAAACGCCCGCTTCCCGTGACGACGTATTGGTTGTCAGTGTAGCGGATCTGAATTTCGGTCAGGTGAAGGCATTCGTATCTCGACCATTTGAACGGCACACCACGCCGATCCAGTTCGATCTCTACGTTTTCGCACTTGACGAAGTTGCCGTTGCGTAAATGCTGCGCAAACGGATCATCTGCTTCGGAAGGACCGAAGAGGCCAGCAAATAGTTTTGTTAGCTCGTCCATTTGGCTGATCAACACGGGTAACCCACCCGCTTTTATAAGCAGTTGGGTTGCGTTGCAACAAGATGTTCGCACCATGTGGGTTCCTCCTTCATTGGAAGCTCAATTGAAATTGAATGAACATAGCGCATTCATCTTGTGCCTCACAACACCCAGCCACTAAAGTGGCCGGGCCACCCGCGTGAAACCAGGAAAATCATGAACCCACAAACTGGCTCCAGTTCTTCTGCGGGAGGAAGCTGCCAGGCATCGGATGATTCCAACGTCACTGTTCGCACTGCCTACAATGCCGATGGAAATGTCGAATCGATCACTGCCGAAAATTCAGTGACCGGCGATCAAACGACACAATATGTTTATGGAACAACGTTGAGTGATTCCGAAATTGCCAGTTCGCTGCTCAAACGGAAGGAAATCTATCCCGATTCGGTTGATTCTTCTGATGTGATCCTCTTCAGCTACAACCGCCAACAACAAACCACAACAGTAACCGATCAAGGCGGAACGGTTCATTCTTACCATTACGATAAACTCGGACGACAAACGCAGGATCGAATCACGACTTTGGGCACCGGGGTTGATGGAGCAATCCGGCGG
>WFOZ01000613.1 GCA_015487825.1 Planctomycetaceae bacterium | reverse complement strand
GCGGCTGAGTTGCGTAGCAACAAGACGTACGCGCCATGCGGGTTCTATCTTCATTGAAAGTAAAATTGAAATTGGACGCACATGGCGCATCCATCTTGTGCCTAACGGCACCCAACCACTAAAAGTGGTCAGGCCACCCGCGAAGATTCCGGCAGAAAACTCCAATCAAAAGATATTACCGCTCGATAAACAAAACGATGAAACACATAGGCAGTAGGGGGCGTCATGACGCACCTTTGATACACAGATCTCATTGGGTGCGTAGCAACGTACCCTACGATACTAATCAGCTTTGAAGAAGGAGTAAGCTATGCAAATATGGCTTCCACGTCGTTTCCAGATCTATCAACTTTTTTGTGTCATAATTATTGCCTCATTGATGCTCACCAGTCCGCTTTGGGGACAGAGAAAGAAGCCAAAGAAACCATCCACTTTTCATTGGGTCAATGAGTTGAAATTGAAAAGCCCAGGCGTGAAACATGCGACGTTTCGTAGTGCATCAATGAATCTTGATGTCGGCTATTGCATCTATTTACCGCCGCAGTACAGCGTCGTAAAGAACGTAAAAAAACGTTTTCCTGTTGTGTACTATCTGCACGGCGGTCGTCCGGGAAGTGAAACGAAAAGCGTTCGCCTGGCTAAGTCTATTCACAAACAGATTTCCTCAGGAGATGTGTTGCCAATGATTTATATTTTCGTTAATGGTGGCCCGGTCAGCCATTACAATATGCCTGATCGAGAAAATGCAATGGGCGAAGATGTTTTTATTAAAGAGCTGATTCCGCACATCGACAAAACATACCGAACAATTGCAAACCGTAACGGTCGTGCGATTGAAGGTTTTTCACAAGGCGGGCGAGGCACAACGCGGATTATGTTCAAACATCCCGGCCTGTTCTGTTCTGCATCACCTGGCGGGGCTGGCTATGCAACCGAGAAACGCATTTCAGAGGATAATGGACGTGAAAATAAAAACCTGATTTTTACGCCGGGGTACAACACATGGGATCTTGCCCGAAAGTATGCAAAGCATCCGAAACCGAAACTTCGCATACTGATTCACGTTGGTACAAAAGGTTTCAACTACGAGAACAACCTCGAATACATGACATTTCTCGAATCGCTCAAAATCCCGTTTCAACGGTTGATCGTCCCGGATGTGCCGCACAGTGCAGCAAGGATCTACGAGAAATCAGGCCTCACGATCATGAAATTTCATGAAGAAAGTTTTCGCCGCAGCGGTGCCATTTGATGGCATCCGATTATTTATTACCCTCTTCCCCTGGAAATTCAACATTGAGCTGCCTTAACGTATGGGCGACGACCCACTGAATATTGCGTTCAGCTTTATCAGTTCGCTTCAGGACTTTCAGCATTTCCGGGACAGCCGGGCGGGCTGCTTCGCCGAGATAATCAATCACATTTGCCGCAGCCAGGCGAACAGCCCACTGCTGATGCGAGAGCAATTGGCTCAGCGTTGGTAGGCCAATTTCGGGATGACCAATTCGAGCTAACGCGTGCGCAGCCATAATTTGCACATCAGGATAGGGATCAGCAAGCCGTTCAATTAAAAATATGGTAGCCGATTCGTCGGCTTCAGCTTCAGGACCAAGGTTGGCCAATCCGGATGCAGCCCAAAAGCGAACGGCTGCATCGTTATCTTGCAGTCGATTAGTCAACTCCTCCAAAACTCCTGGCCCCTTTCCTGTTAACAGGGCGGTTTCCAAAATTCGTTCCAGTTGATATTTATCACTGCGAGCATATTCATATTCCGAAGAACCACGCGCTCGGTCTCTTAACATTTGTTCCGGGATGAGCCCCGTATCGACTGTTCGCTTCACCCAGGCAATGTCTACCTGACGCATCTGTTGAAGCTCTTTTTGATAGCGAGGTTGATCGGCCAAATTATGTAATTCATCCGGATCAGCCTGAATGTCGTAAAGTTCTTCAACCGGTTTGGTTTTCGCCATGAAGAATGCATGACCGCCGGTCAGTTTTTTTTCTGCATCGAGCCGACGAAGTTCTTTTGAAGTATCAAGCAATTCCATGTACGTGAGCCACGGAAAGTGCGGAATGTATGGCATATAGTTTCGATGGTACTTGAAGCGATTGCTGCGTACCGTGCGAGTCATGTCGTAACGTTCGTCCATTCGGTCACGGATACCAAAAATGTATTCAGGAGCCGGGGTGATTTGTTCTCCCAAAAAAGCCTTGCCCTGCATGTGGTCTGGAATATTTATTCCGGCCAGACTGAGAACCGTGGGGCCACAGTCAAGCAGATTCACAAATCGATCAATCGTGGAACCGGGTTTTGCGGGTAACAGGTGTTTCCATTTTGGTGGAATGTAAACAAGCAACGGAACCTGCATTCCTGCATCGTATACAAACTGCTTGGCCCGAGGCAGCCCTGCACCATGATCGGAAAAGAAAAAGATAATCGTATCCTCCGCAACCCCGGCCTGTTCCAGTTCATTCAATCGCGCTGGAATCTCACTTTTATCCATCATTGTGATCAAATCCAGATACCGGGCCCAGTCCTTGCGGATCAGCGGTGTGTCGGGAAGGTAAGCCGGCGGCTTTATCCGAGCCGGATCGTGTTGTTCCGATTTTGTGAGCTTAATCTTATGTCGTGTGTTGCCACGGATGCGGCTTTCATGAGTATCGACATGATTGAAGACCGCAAAGAATGGTTGCCCGGGTTTGCGATGCTTCCAATGTGCTTTAGAACCTTTACCGATATCCCACGCGTCATCGGGGGTCTTGAAGTTGTAATCCTGCTTTGACTGGTTGGTACAGAAATAGCCCGCTCGGCGAAGATAAATGGTAAAAGGTTGAGTAACTTTAGAAAGTGTTGCCGTCGAACGCATATGCTGCGTTCCAATAGAGGACGAATACATTCCCGAAATGATGGCAGATCGAGTAATCGCACAAACACCAGCCGGGGCATACGCATGGGAATAAAGCAGTCCACGTTCTGCCAGTCGATCCAGGTTGGGAGTAATCGCCTGGGTATCTCCATAGCAGCCCAGATTCGGGCTGATATCTTCGCAGGTAATCCAAAGGATGTTAGGTCGTTGTTTTGCGTAGAGTTCGGAAGCTGTTGTACAAATTATGGCAAGACAATAAAAACTAATGCCCCAATAACAGTTCTTCATCTTGTTTCACCTTTCACAGTTGCTAACGGGTATCTCTGTTAATATATCTGTCTGAAATAGAAAAGCATCTCGTAGAAGTACCCTGAAAATTTCAGGTCTTTGATGGTAAGTGTATACTCTCCGAGAGAAATTAGTCATCTCAGCAAGGAAGTCATTCCTTTATTTGAACAAAACTGACTATCAATCTCTCTTAAAAAACAGGATGACTAATTTGACGGAAAGCGATAACTGATCGGAATTTTGATCGGATCTCAACAGAGGGGTTTAATTCAGGGAATGTATGCTGATTGGGGACAAAAAAAGGACGTTTTTTCGACAAAATGAGCAAATAAAGACTCGCCGATCCATTTATTATTTGTTAGGATGAAGCGGGCATTTTGTCCATCCTTCCAATGATGGGCGTTTCGTGTAGAGTCTACCCGATTCGCTCTACCTGCCTTCGATGATTCCAGGACGGCATCGTAAGTGTTGATGTCGGTTTGGAGCGTCGTTTCAACTTTCATCTCACCTCCTGTTTATCATCAATTTCGGTTGATTCCGGGAGAACATGGAAAATCTGTTGAGACTTGAAATATCATATCTAACTGAGAGGAACAAACTTATGAAAAAACTGACTGGAATCCTGACTATCGCCCTGCTGCTGAGCGGGCAAAGCCTGTTCGCGCAGGGGTGGGGAACAATCACCGGGAAAATTGTTGTCGATGGCACACCACCGCAACTGCCGATACTTGTTACCAAGGGAGACTCAACCGTTAAAGATGCCAGCGTTTGTGCTGTCAATGATATTCCAAACGAAAAACTGATCGTCGGTAAAAAAGGTGGTCTGGCCAACTGCTTTGTCTATCTTTACAAACGTCGCGGCAAGCCGGAAATTCATCCGGACCTGAAAAAGTCCGCTCAGGAAAAAATTGCATTTGATAACAAAGGTTGTATCTTCACTCCTCACGTACTGGTTGTCAGAACTGACCAGAAAGTTAACGCCATCAACAGTGACGGCTGCGGGCATAATGTGCATACTTTCCCATTGCGAAATGACGGTATCAATCAACTGGTTGCAGCAAACGATAAAAAGGGAATTGATATCGAGTTCAAAAAAGGGGAACCACTTCCGATGCAAGTCACTTGCGATATCCACCCCTGGATGACCGCCAAGTGGTTTGTTGTCGATCATCCTTATGCGGTCGTAACTGACAAAGAAGGAAAATTTACCATCAAACTGGTTCCGGAAGGAAAACATAAATTCCGCATCTGGCACGAAATCCCCGGTTACGTCAAGAAAGATGGCGATCGGGATATCGAAGTAAAAATCAAAGATGGACAAACTCTTGATCTGGGCGTCATTAAAGTAAAAGCTGAAGAGCTGAAAGAATAACCCGATCTGTTTTTACTGAAAAAAGCCACGCACAATTCAAGTGCGTGGCTTTTTTGCTTTATGCTTTATTTCAGCTGTAAGCAGCCCCCCGCTTTCCCGATAACATTGGATACAAAGAGCTCATTTTCTTCTCCCCGCGGTTCTTGCACGAAAAATGAAGACATCTTGTAACTATTCAGCGCTGGGAAGTTACGACATCTTTTGCTTTTATTTTTGCCCAACGCGTTGTTCGTATGCATTGAAAAGCAACTTGGCCCGGAGAGACGAAACGGGGTCCATGTACTGGGTGTATTCGAACAGAATTGTTTTTGAAGTAAACGGAGCAGTAATATTTTCCTGCCTGATAAACCGTTGAAAACTGACCGGTTTTGCCGCCCAGGGGTTGTCATTGATCGGCCATCCCGCTGTTTGATCGAACGCTTCGATATTCGCCCAGAACTGCACACCATGCCGTTTCATCACGGGAGCCAACTCAGAATAGACCGGTTTTATATCGCTGAGAGAAACGCGATGTGTTCCGACACCATCCTGCAAGGCAACGATATCTATTTTAATTTGAGGAAGAACTTTCTCATCCCACCATTTGGCATATATATGGGGGGTAACATTCTTGCTGAAAAATGGGGAAATCATGACCGGTAACTTCGGAAATTCACGAGCGCGGGCAGTCAGGCGAGCAAGATAATCAAGCAGCTCCTGTTCATAATCCCGGCTGGCGGTTTCATTATCGATCTCTTCCGGGATATACCATCCGCCCAAAGCAGCATGGGAGCCGTAGCGCTGATGCAACTCGTTCATCGTTGCAATATTCAGCGAAATACGTTTCTGTAAATCGAACTTCTGCTTCCAGAAACTTCCATCCATCTGCAAACCAAGAAAAATTTTAAGCTTCCGTTCCCGAGCAGCATTCAAGATCTGCATGATGACATCATCTTTTGCAGGAACCATTCCTTTTATTTTTGTTGGATAGTGATAGAAGCGATCATAGGCAACGTACTGGATGATCGCGGTATCCATACCAAGCTTCTTCATCCCCACAATCTGGCGGTTCCAATACGCCTGCCCTGCTTTGCTGTTGGTTGCATTAAGCTGTAGAAACGCCCCCGTCACTGTTCGAGGCTGTGCAACCGCCGGTGTGATAAAAAAGAGCGTCAAAAAAATAGCAAGAAAGTATTTTTTCATCTACCTGATTCTCTCCTGCACGCAATGACATTGTGATCATCGAAAATACGATTGGCGCGTCACTCGAAAACTGTACCCGCCTCGATTTTTTTCGACCACAAAATAGGTTCTGCGAATTTCGGAGATTTTCCGATTGGCATATTCACGTTCGAGTGAAGCTAGAAGTGCTTCCG
>WFOZ01000612.1 GCA_015487825.1 Planctomycetaceae bacterium | reverse complement strand
CGTTATTGCTGGATCATCAGGAATTATTGCAGGAACTCGGCTTCGGAGTGGAAGAATTCGGCCGTGGCATGATCGCTATCTCAAGCCATCCCGTTTTTCTGGGAATGAATGTAATCGAAGATGTCATCCGGGATTTTGCAGAAAAATTTGATGCCTCCTCTAATGTGACCCGGCGGGAACTGCTCGATGAAACCTTGCACATGATGGCCTGCAAAGCCGCCATTAAAGCAGGAGACAAATTGACTCCCGAAGAAATTGTCAGCCTGCTAGCTGAACGGGAAAATGTCGAAGACGCACACCATTGCCCCCACGGTCGCCCAACCGCGCTGGTATTAAGCCGGGAAGACCTCGACCGACAATTCGGCCGACTCGGTGCATAATAGTATTTTATTATTCGACTTGTTCAGAGAACCTGAGAAAAATCGGCGAGTGCGACAAATCGAATTGAACTCCCCTGCCGGATTTGAAAATCGCGGAATATTGCTATTCAGGGTCGGGAATCGCTAAGCCGCGAAGATGGGCAGTCTCCATCCGGACAGAGGAATTCACATTCGATTCGTGAGGAGTCGCACCCGCCGACGGCCAAGTGGCCAGGCGGTATGGGAATATTTATCATTCAAAGAGAGACAGGACTGTCTGCCTGCAACTTCTTCAAATCAGGCCAGAACTGTTTTTTGAGCCATGTAGTCTGCCAGACAAAGAGGCTCTTCATCATCAACCAGCTCGCCGGGTCTGCAATCTGCAACCACGGTTTCTGCAGAGAGGCTCTCTTGTTTAACTGCAGCATTTTCAGGCGTACGGGAACTGACCGGAGCGTCGTATGAACGAGAAAGGACTTCGTCCAGTTCGCCACGCATCACCCGTACATCACTTGGAGCATCTATACCTATTTTGACTGAACCTGGGCTGGTTCGGATAATTTTAATCACAATGTTGTCGCCAATTTGGATCAGTTGTGATTTTTTTCGTGTGAGGACTAACATGTTCGTCTCCTTTTTTTGATGTCCAGATCAGCCGTCTCCTAAAACTGCTAATCTGATTCTTCCTGTAAAATAAGTCTCTCGTCGGTTTGTGGCTCTCGTTTGCCAACGAAATAATCAGTACGCACAAGCTGTGCCAAAAGAGAACTCCGTTTGCCCACAGACACCGCACAAGATCCGTAACTTATTCATATCATTGAAGTTAAATTTTCCATCAAAAAACATCCCAGGATATACATCGCTGCGTTCATGTAGGCTTTACAATAAAAAACAGACCGAAATTGCAGATATGGGAAAGAATTTGAGAGATTTGCCACATACAGTTCGAAGAATCAGAATTCCTTAACAATCCTGAAAACTTCAGCACGGTATCAGGAACGTGGACTTGATAAATCTGCCGAACTTCTTACACTCTTACGCTTTACAACAGAATTAAATCCTCGGCACGACCGAATTCAAGAGGTTCAGGACTAATGAGTACACATAAAAAAGCAAAACGGGCCAAACGAGAAAAACTGATTGCCCTTTACGGAGACAACAAACCAAGCAAGGGAAACTCCCTTTCTCAACGTGGTAAACCGAAATATCTGGGCGGTAACGGTCGGAAAACAACCGGAATTACCCGTCGTTATTTCCGCAAGAATCTGCAAAAAATTCGTGTGATGGAAGATGGCAAAGTTGTTCGCCGCTGGGTGCCTGTCAGCATGATTCGTGCTGGTCTGGTTCAAAAACCGGTCGTTCGTGAACCGTTCACACTTCCGGAACTCGAAGGCAACTCTTAAGTTCATACACAATGGGTCCGCAACCGCGGGCCTTTATTTTTGAGGCTTGTTTTCATAATCTGCAACAGTGCCCCTGTCTGTTCGAAGCGAATCCGCATGGCTACTCTCAGCTTGGATGATGTCCGGAAGGTTGCCCAGCTGGCAAATCTGGAACTTTCGGAAACGGAATTACAGGAAATGTCGAGCCATCTCAGTGGTATTCTCGATTATGTCGAACTACTCAATCAGGTAGAAACAGAACAAATCGAGCCGCTTGCTCATCCGATTGATGTTGTTGATGTCTTCCGTAATGACGAACCGACCGAAATGCTTCCCCGTGAGGAAGCATTGAAAAATGCTCCCGAAACTGATGGCAAATACTTCATCGTTCCTGCCATTCTCAATTCGACGCAGTAAGCAAATCCGGCCTTCCCGTCTGTCAGGGAATCTATTGACATTACTGTTTTCTTCCGGGAATAGACTTGACGCTTTAGTCACTGTTGCTCGAAACTGTTCCTGTAAAGATTCTGAGATTGCAGAGAAGAATTCCCAGGATTATCTCAACATTAACAACGATTGCTGAGCAACGCCTGGATTCTCATAAGGATGACATTTCTAACGGTCTATCTTTTTGCGTAACTCGCCAATTTTAATAAGGCATAATATTGGTGGTGACCGTCGAAACAAACCGGCCGTGTCGGGCGTTTGCTGATTATTGGTTACATCAACAGCCATTGGAGCGATTCACGTGAACCAGATCCCTTTTCTTCGAACACAACCCGGACATCGACTGCAATGCTGTCTTGTTTTGCTTGCTTTGCTTGTCTGCCCGAAAAGCATTCAGGCTGCACCGTTTCCTACCGAGCAGAGTGAAGCGATTATCAAACGGGCTATTGTACGCGCTTCATCCTGTATTGTAAAAATAGAAACAATTGGCGGGCTTGAGCTTGTGGATGGCCAATTGGCAAACACAGGCCCCACAACCGGTGTTATTGTTTCTGACGATGGTTATATCATCACCAGCTCATTCAATTTTGCAGCCAACCCGTCTTCGATTCTTGTGACATTACCAGAGACTAATAAAAGACTTCCTGCAGAAGTCATTGCTCGTGATCATCTGAAAAATTTGACATTGCTGAAAGTAGCTGCTCAAGATCTTACTCCAGCCAAGGCGGTTGACCAAAAGAAAATTCAGGTTGGGCAATGGGCAATCGCGTTGGGAAGAACATACTCTTCACCGCTTCCTAATGTTTCACTGGGACTGATCAGTGCTTTAGGAAGGATTGACGGCAAGGCTTTGCAAACCGATGCCAAAGTTTCTCCCGCCAATTACGGGGGACCTCTGGTAGATATTCATGGTGATATCATGGGCATTCTGGTTCCACTTTCTCCTTCAGGAAAAGGACTGACCGAAGGTGTAAACTGGTACGATTCTGGAATTGGTTTTGCCATTCCCCTGCAGGATATCTTTGATTCTCTGGATGAATTAAAAAAAGGAAAGGATTTGAAGGCAGGCCTGATGGGAGTCAGTTTTGGAACGACTCCTCCGTTTCTTGCAAAGCCGGTCGTTCAGGAAATCCGCCCCAATTCTCCTGCAGCAGAGGCAGGGTTGAAAACCAAAGATCGAGTTATTTCTCTTGAAGGAGAATCTGTCAAAACGGTCGCAAATGTAAAGCAGAAACTGGGAAGAAAATACGCAGGCGAAACAGTTTCTCTTTCAGTCAAGCGGGGAGAGCAAATTCAAAAACTGAGCGTCACGCTCACCGACAAGCTGGAACCATTCAAGCATGGCTGGCTTGGTATCCTGGGGCAGCGAATACTTTCAGGTGAATCGTCCGGTATTGTCATCAGATATGTTT
>WFOZ01000611.1 GCA_015487825.1 Planctomycetaceae bacterium | reverse complement strand
GTTCCCGCATTGCAGTTTCGTATGCGTTGGACTTTCGCTCCGTTTCTTTGACTCGCTTTACCAGAGTCTCCGGAGTTTCGTAAGTTGTCAGCATCAAGTCGTGCAATTCACGTGCAATGCTTTCCTGCTCCCGTTCTGTATTCTGTCTGCGAGCGAGAACCTTCAGTTTCATTTTCAGTTCGGTCATCCGCGAAGAAATCTGTTCCAGTCGTTTCAGTAACGGTTGCAGACGCTGAGTTCGCAAACTCATTTCTTCAACAAGAGTTACCATTTTACGTCGGCGAGTTTCCAGTTTTTCGCGTGCCTGCTTACGTTGCGATGGCGTTAGTTCCGGGTTGATCGAATCGAGAAAATCCTGCTCGTTTTTCTGTTGCAGAAACTCGAGTGTTTTCAGATTATGAGGCATGCGGCCGAGAATCTGTTCCTTTTCAAGAGATTCTGTCAACGACACCTTGATGGTTCGGTCAAAAGGCAATTCGCCTCGATGGACCTTGGCCAGGGTTTCGATAGCCGCTTTCATTGCGCAATCATTTTCCATTAAATGTCTGCGGAACTGTTTGCGGGTGACTTCGATTTTTTTGGCAAGTGTGATTTCCTCTTCGCGAGTCAACAGCGGGATTTCGCCCATCTGAGTGAGGTAAATCCTCACGGGGTCATCGATTCGCCGAGACCCTTCATCCTCGCCGTAAGAAATATCACCGTTACGTTTTTCAGACTTCGTCTGCTTTTTCTTACGGGTTTTCTGTTTGCCATCTACATCTCGTTTGGAAACATGTTTTTCCGGAATGATATCCAGCCCGAGTTCTTCCAGGCTATGCAGAAGATGATCGAGTTTATCCGGGTTGACCCCTTCATCGGGAAGGTAATCGTTCACTTCGCTGAAAGTGAGGTAACCTCTTTTTTTGCCGACTCCAACAAGTTGTAGCAGGGTTTGGTCAAGTTGATGCACTTAATATCTCCTTCGAGAAATAAACTCGGGATGCTTGCCTTGCGTAGAACAATTTTCTACTCGGGCGATGCTGTTTTTCGCGTCACACGTTGCTGATGAAATTGAGCCGCATCCTGCAGCAATTTTCGCATCTTCTCATCGACGGTCGCAGGCTCTTCTGGCTGGACCTCTACGAACTGCGTCGATTCGCGATGCTGGGTTTCCTTCACTTCCCATTCAAGTCGTTCGATAACCTGTTTCAAATAAACCGGGCAGACATCCAGTACAGGGTCTTCCACGGTTTCCGTTAACTTTTCGCCAATTCGTTTTTGAACTGCGTTTTCGTGTGTCCCCAGGACGTATCGTTTCAGTTCCGGGTCTTCCACCTCGACCATGAGTGATTCTATACCTGAGAACCGCTGCTGTTGATGGAGATTTTCACACAGTTCAATAATTTCTTGAATCAAACCATTTTGTATCTGTTTCTGAACACCACACCGGGTGATTGTTGTGATGCATTCCGGCATCATGAATATTATTTCCAACAAATCCTGTTCCAGCCTGCTGATGCAATCCAAACTCGAATAAAGCAGTTGATCCACGTTTTCCCGGTAATTTACGTCTGAAACCGCTTCAACTGCCATTTCTTCGTTTTCGGGTGGCATTTCTGTTAGTGTCTGAGAAGCTGTATACGCAAGTTGCGGACCTTTGGCGCGCAAAGCTGATAATTGTTTGCGTAAAGCATCTTCTTGCCGGGGGCGTAATCCGACTTTATTACCCAGCTTATTTAACAGGATGTTTTCGCGGTTCGTTCCGTGCATCCCGGGGGCGACCGCCAATAGCTCTAACATCCCTGCAATCACATTTTCTGTAGCATTGACGCCATCCAGCCCAAATTTGTTCACCAGATTGCCGAATTTGAATTCCCAGGCATCTGGTGCTTCTTGCAACAGCTTTTGAAATTCGTGCAAACCATGCTTTTCCAGAAACTCCGGCGGGTCCATTTTCTCTGGAATTTCGAGTAGTTTCAGTTCGATATCCTGCGAAAGTAATTGAGGCAGCGCCTTGTTAGCCGCATCCTGCCCGGCCCGGTCACCATCGAAAACAAGATACGCAACGAAACCATCGCTGCGGAAACGTTTTATCAACGAAACATGCTCTGTGGTCAGCGCCGTACCGAGCGTGGCGATCACATTGGTAATTCCCAATTGATGCAATGCTATGCAGTCGGTGTAACCTTCGACAACAATCACACTTTTCTGGGTGCGCATTGCATCTTTGGCGCGATCAAAACCGTACAGGTTGCGACTTTTGCTGAAGACCGGGCTATCTTTACTATTTTGGTACTTCCCGTACTTCTCATCTTCGCTGTTAGGAAGAACGCGACCACCAAAGGCGATCGTCTGCCCGCGATCATTAGCAATCGGGAATAGAATGCGATTGCGGAAAAAGTCGTAGTATCCCTCCCTTTGCTCCCTTTTTGAGATCAGCCGAGCTGCTTCCAACTGCTGCACAGTAAAGCGACCGCGAGCCTTTTCGATCAGCCATTCCCACGTGCCGGGAGAAAAGCCGATTTGAAAATCGAGCCAGGTTTCTTCGGAAAAGTTGCGATCCAGCAGATATTCGCGAGCCACTTCTGCAGCCGGATCGTTCAGCAATACCTGATGATAAACTTCAGCCGCCCAGTGGAGGGCGTCAAGAACATCCTGCCGTTTGTAGCCTGAATGAGAAGCATTTGGGCGTCCGGAAGACTTGGGAACTTCCAGGCCAATTTTTTCTGCGAGTAATTCCAGCGTTTCGCGAAAGCCGAGTCCTTCCATCTTCATTACATAGCTAAAGCAGTCGCCCCCTTCGCCGCAACTCCAGCATTTGTAGGTATTGCGTGAGGGGTCAATCGTCAGTGAAGGGCTATGGTCATCGTGAAATGGGCATAATGCTTTGAACGCACGTCCCCCATTTGTTGGGATAACCGTGCGCGATTCGCTTACCAATGCCACCAGGCTTGTCTGGGCGCGAACCTGTTCTTTAAATTCGCTCCACGCTTCCAACTGTACGATTGCCTCTTCCCCCTCAACCCACTCATGTACTCACTGTTGTCATCATTCCAAAAGTGTAGAAGCTATCTCAGACCTGCAGACCGCTATCGCGGGCCACATCGCTGTCAAACAGCTACAACAATTTCCAAAATGTACTTGCGACAGGCAATCCCTTAATTTCTGCCAGCCGGCAACAATGAGCATTGACCCCAATCAGAAGTCGGACAAGTTCACAGGTGTTTATTCAAGGAAGATCGGGACGTCAATAGGTTCTCTAAGGCAACTCTACCACCTGTGGGAGATCGGGCAAATAAAATCCGGACAATATCAGGCAATGATGTGGCGTCGTAACCATATATGTAGAAATACATTACAACTTAATATAATATGCAGACTCACATTCGTTTTCCCCAGGCTTCCTGTTGTCATCTGTTTCTGTAATCCCGAAAATCTACCTAGGGGTTATAATCAGTCAGTTAAGGTAGACACCTGGTATTTGGGAAATTTTCATTGTTTTGTTAAAGAATTTTCGTGTTATTGCCGGCGTTTTTTTGTTAGTGTGCCATGCAGGCTACCTGGCTGGAGTAGTCAGCATTTTCTCGACAGCTTCGAGTCCTGTCATTCCTGTGCTGATCCCCATCTGTTGCGCAGCTTGGCTAACGGCGACTATTTTTGCATCGTAAAGGTCTTCCGGCTCAAGTAGGGGGACTTGTGGGGTTCCCTTGGCGATGGCAAAGGCCATGTTGAATTCATCTGCACATTCAATACTGAAAACTCCACATCCAACCAGGCCATTGGCTGTGTGGATTACGCAATACTGACCACCTTCCCAGCGATACGCTGCCCCGATAGCTTTGCCGTAAGGTGTTTCCAGTAGTCGCTGCTCGGCTTTGGGTAATAACATCTCGAATTTGCTTTCGTTTCAGGTAGCTACTCAGCGGAGAGTGGCTGGGGACAGATTGTTATTATAAAGGTGTGAACGCTCGGAAAACATTCGCACAATTTGCCCCCAAGGCTGGATACCTGATTGTATCTGGGAGCAAATTGTCGCCAGCCGTATTGTCATTTGCTCGCAACACCTCCGGCAATTTGTCCCCAGCCATCCATCACTGAATAGTTACTATTCAGGTTTTGTTGACGATGCAAAATGGATCCAATGGCCATTACGTTAAGCTTTTTACTCTCTTTGGGGTCAGTAGTACAGGCTTGCCTGTCTGTTTTGCTTCGAAGCTGTCGCAAAGTTGGGTCCAGGCGAACTTTCTTTTGTTTTGAGGTGTCCCTGCTTTTCTGAATGATGAATGGTACGAGTGGTTTGTCAGGATCTGTTCGGTTGTTGCCCTCATGTG
>WFOZ01000610.1 GCA_015487825.1 Planctomycetaceae bacterium | reverse complement strand
CCCATAGGTGATGCCAAAGCCGCCGGCGAAAACCGTTTGATAAGACTGGAAACGAATTTGCCAGTCTTTGTAGATATTTCTTCGATGTTCATAGCCTCCCTCAAATAGCCATGTGGGCCTGGTCGGAGTCAGACTGTAATCCAGCTCTGTCGCTATGATCTGGTCTCTTGGCTGATCCTGAATTGAATTAAAGTCCAGCCAGGCACTGTTGTGAAACCATTGGGAAGAATTGGGAGCCCATTTTTGAGGATGATAGCTCATCATTGTTGTACTGAAGTCGGCTTTTCCATCTTTTTGATTCACTCCGTTAACGCCATCCGCGATGCCTTCTGCAAGAGTCTCGAACACATCTCGATAATCCCGCTTACCATAGACTGCGCTGCGGTCGCCACCCAGCATCCAGATGATATTCTTTTTCTTTTTGAATCGCTGACCTATCCAGTGACCATATTGATACGCTCCCGGCAACCTCAAAATAATCCCCGGGTTCTCCTTGCCGTTGCCATATCCTCCAGCGATATGGCCTCCCCATGTTGGCAGCAAAACGACATACATTCCCTTCTTTGCAGAAGTATCAATGATATATTCCAGGTGGTCCCAATAATCGTACTCAATTGAATTGGCCGGGTTGTTCCCCGCTGTGGTAATCGGTCGCAACGGATCATAAACACTTTTGCTCATTTCAAACGGGTGATCACCACCTCTGTTCGCCTCAACTTTACGATCTTCATAAGAAGGGAACGCAATGATCGCGATCGTGTTAAATTTCTGCTCTTTGCGATGTTGCAGATAAGTCTCCACCTGACTGCGATTTAACTTCCAGGCAATCGCCCAGGCTGTATCAGCGACGGGAAAGAAAACTGTCCCATCCTGCTGAACAAGAAAACGACCATTATCACTGACTCGTAAACCGGGTAGGTCACCACCCTGCAGTTTGGAAAAAGGTGAAACTCCAATAATAGAGAGCAATACAAACCAGCTCAAAAAGTTTTTTTTCATGATTGTCGTTCAATGCGGCTTTTTATTTTCGGGTATCTCACAGATGTTTATACATCAGGTTAAACAGGGCCAACAGCAGACCATTAAACGCAATATATCAAGCTCCCGGCATTTCGAACATCCAAAAAATTGAACAACTTGCCCGTTCATGATAAGCCTAATGGTACCAGCTACCGGTCATTGCTCACTCTCATTCTGTCTCTTCTTGCTTTCCCAGATGATAACCAAAATCGGTATCATCGTTGCCGAATCCCATACTTGTGCCGCCATCGTCTATTCCGTTGAAACTGACACTCCAGACTTTGCAGGAACCGTCAGCTTCTTTTTTGTAACGCAGCGGTGCGCCAGCGGGATCAAAAATATCAATGGGAACTTTTCCATCCGGGAAAGCATCTTCCAGCTTGGCGGGATAACTGCCGTGCCTTCTGCGGTAGATTTCCAATCTCAACGAAGAAACTAACATTATTCTTCTGATTTCCATTCGGTCACCTATCAAAGCGTAGTATGACAAGCCACGCCCTTGGTCTAAAAAAAAAGGAGACTTTATCCAAACTTTGTCGATTTCAGCAGGGGCCATCTTAAATCGTTTTTTAACAGAGGAGGCAGTCGGATTATATAGTAATAATGAGCTACTGCCTGAACTATAAATTGAACGCAAATAATAAGGGCGTTTTAATTCGGGCAAAACATTACAAAGCCATTGTCGCATAAGCCTGAGATATATTTCCGGCTCCCCCTCAACATACAGATATGAATTTACTAAACCTGGTGGTACCGAGGGATGATGTATCGAAATGCCCATATTGTATGCAAATTGGGTATATTCAAGTTCTGAGGAGTACAGAGCCATCAAGTATTCCACTTTCAGTGACTCCAGCATCGGGGGAATCGTGTCGTTTATTTCAACCAAGTCCTGCAGTAATCTTTCCAGGACTTCGCGTGGAAACTGCTGATTCTGGATAGATAAAATCACATTATCTGCTGCGAGCTTGTAGTTTGCACCCCCTGTTTGATGATGAGTAATACTTCCATTTTCCCTAACCAGTCGGGCTGTGCGAAAGCAAGTCAGGTACCAGTTGGCTGCTTCATCATAATTTCCTTTACGTGTTTCCAGAGTGGCACGCACAATTAATAATCGAACAAAATTGCGTGTCTCCTGAGAAACATAAAGAGGCACCGTATAGTTGAGTTTGTTTAATGGAAGTTCACAGTAATTTGGCTTCAATGTTCCTTTCTTAAAGGCTAATAACGCTGGTTCGTTTGCCTCCACGAATTTAATGAAGTCTTTCGTTTCCTGAGAAAGCTCCTTTTCAGAATGCAATTCCTCAAATATTTGATCCCAGTCATCAATATCCAGCATAGCCCCTCTTAACGAAATTGCTTTTTGGAAATCGAACAGGGCGTTATCTGCGTCATCTACTTGCGAAGCTTTGATGAATACTGCGACATCGAATGGTTCGCCGGGATCGGGGACCAGTGAGAGTTTGTAGCCGCGGTAGGCGAATGGGGCACAGAGTAATCAGAAGAGAATCAGTAACGGAATCGCAACAAACGGATTCAACAAACGAGCCGCCCAGCTCTTTTTCGTATTGGGGAGTATTTTATTCACTGCGATGTT
>WFOZ01000609.1 GCA_015487825.1 Planctomycetaceae bacterium | reverse complement strand
GGTTCCTACCTTTATGAAAACAGCCCTTGAATAAAAAACAAAAAAATATCCTGCCACTTTTGCGCAGCATTTCATTGATAAGATACTAACGTCTTTAATATTGAAGTTACGAAATCTGGTGTGATGCAATGCACACCGTGCCTTAAAGCCAGCCCTCAAAGGAGACTCTCGGATGCCTCGATTACGTTATTTAACTTTGGTGATGAGTTTTGTATTGATGTTTTCAAACAGTGCCATTCTGCTTGCCCACTGTGAAGTTCCCTGCGGTATTTATGCGGATCAAAGGCGATTTGAAGAGATGCTGGAAGATCAGATGACAATCGCCAAATCGATTGCCAACATCAACGGGCTGGCTGGCAAGAAAGATGCTCAGTCTGTGAACCAGCTGGTTCGCTGGATCAATACCAAAGAAGCTCATGCGAGCAATATTCAGCAGATCATGGCTCAATATTTTCTGACACAACGAATCAAGGCAGATTCCAAAGATTACCATAAAAAACTTGCAGCCGCCCATGCAGTCATGGTTGCAGCGATGAAATGTAAACAGAACACAACTGCTGAAGTGGGGATTGCATTGGACGAGGCGATCAAAAAATTCTACGAAGCGTACGAAGGTAAAAAATACGGCAGTGAAAAACCTCATTCAGGCCGTTAAAATCAGCAACGAATAAAGCAGCTTTTGAGTCTCTCTTCAGAAGCTGCTTTTTTTACATCCCAGGCTAAAACGAATTGGAAAATGATAAAACATTGAATCTTTTATTTGTCTGTTCCCAGAATAAATGGCGCAGTCCCACGGCAGAACGTATCTACAACCGTGTTCCACTTATCAATGCCCGGTCAGCCGGGACGAGCAGAAAAGCAAAGCATCATATTTCAGTTCAAGACATTAAGTGGGCAGATTTTATTTTTGTCATGGAAGATAAGAACCTCTCAAGATTACGTGCAGATTTTCCAGCGCTGATAAAAGAGAAGAGAACTCACGTCCTTCACATCCCGGACGAATACAGGTACATGGATGCCGACTTGGTCAACCTTCTCTATGAACTTGTAGATCCCGTTATCAACACTCTGCGATAAGTCCGATCAGGGTAATTCTTTTCCATCCAGGTCTGCGAGTATTTTTTCGAGCAGACGGGGAACGTAAGAATTTGTTCTGGGGGGCATCTTATCAATTTTCTCGGGCAGGTTTGCAATCTGATCGCGGATTGAGGCGGCTTTCTCATCGAGATAATCAATTGCATTCAAAGCTGCCACGGCGGTGTAAACATCACTTTGATTCAAATCAGCCGCCTTGAGCAGAACAGGTAACGCCAGTTTCAAATCAGATTCGCTTCCATACCGACCGAGTGCTTCTGCTGCAACAACGCGCACCGAAGAAGATTCATCACTGAGGCTGGTAAGTAATTCGTCGTGAGCGATCTCCATTCCCGGTTTTTTATTTTTCAACACCCAGACGCAAGCCCAGTAGCGAATAACGGAATCTTCATCCTGAATTGCATTTTGAATCCCTTCTTCAATTTTCTCCAGTTCGGTGTTGTCCGGCGTTACATAAGAACTGAGTAAACTGGCGAGAATATCTTTCTTCAGATCGATGGTCAGCTTCGATTCCAATTGTAAATCGTAAGGCGAACGGGAACCGCAGCGTTGATGAAGTTCCGCTTCCGGAATCGGGCCGAGATCGCGAGTCTGGTTCATCCAGTTCCAAAGCCCTTTTCGCATCGAATCGAGTGTCTGTTTATAATCGGGATCATCGACCAGATTGTGGACTTCATCATGATCGGCGATCAAATCGTAAAGTTCTTCGGTCGGTTTTTCCTGCCAGAAGAGATCCTGTGCGGGATTCAGTTTGCCAGCCAGGTGCATCTGATACCAAACGCGCGTTGTCGGCGTGCGAAACATGTAATGCAGGAACTGTCCGTAAGGGCGATGCGGATTGAAGTGTCTGATATAAATAAATCTTTCATCCCGGATACTGCGAACCATATCGGGACGCTCATCCATCCGTCCGCGATATCCATAAATATAAGGTTGATATTCAGCTGTATGTTTTCCGGCAAAAGCATGACCATGCATGTGAGCAAGAGGTTTCATTCCCGCGATACTTAACAGCGTTGGGGCAAGGTCGACAAAACTGACCAGGCGATCTGAAGTTCCACCCGGCTTGTATTCCGGTGGAGCCAGGTGCTGGTATTTAGGTGGGAAATAAACAATCAGCGGGACGTGTAAACCGGAATTATAAGGCCAGCGTTTGTGACGAGGCATTCCGGAACCGTGATCGCCGTAGTAGAAAATAATGGTATCTTCCAACAGACCGGCTTTTTTCAGTTCCGCGATATTCTTACCGACTTTGCCATCCATTTGAGTCACCGTATCGTAATATTGCGCCCAGTCCTGACGAACTTCCGGAGTATCAGGATGATAGGCCGGAATGCGAACTCCTGCAGGATCGTGTACTGCGGTATGAGGACGCACCCGCAATTTACTTTCATGGCTGATTGTGTGATTAAAAATTGCAAAGAAGGGCTGCCCTTCAGGCCGGTTTTTCCAATGGGCTTTTCGATTTGATTGATCCCAGACTTTCCCCGGTTTCATCAGGTTGTAATCTTCCTTGCTGTTGTTGGTGCAATAGTAGCCAGCTTCCCGAAGATATTGCGGATACATCTTAATCCCCTCGGGCATCGGCAGGTAACTTCGCATGTGCTGCGCACCCAGACTCGTGGGATACATCCCGGAGATGATCGTTGTGCGGGCAGGAGCACAAACCGGGGCATTCGACCAGCAGTATTGGTATTTCATACCAATTTTTGCCAGCGCATCGATATGAGGAGATGTCGCATATTGATCGCCATAACAGCCAAGCTCCGGTCCGTTATCTTCACTGGTAATCCACAATATATTGGGAAGTTCTGCTGCAGTGACTCTACCGCGTGAGATAGAATCCGTTAACAACAGTTGAAAAACCAGAGAGAATATTAAGATTGAAATCTGTCTCATAAGAACTATTCCTAAACCGGATTACTCAGGGGAACCTGATCGCTGATTAGAATCAGTTGCGGGGCACGCTCTATCATGTCAAACAAACGCTGCTCTGACAAGCAAGCAGTGGCAGATAAATCGTCGACTTGATATCGTAGAGTTTACTGTGGGAAGCATCAACTCTATTCCATTGCTTCATTTTTCGTACGCACTGTTGTGTGGTTACTGTTTTGTTTCCCAACAGTTTCAAAAGAAACTATTTTCCCGGCAGGTCCGGTTTGTTCTGACAACCGTCATTAACAGCAAGTTGAGTTGAAAATTTGCCCAATACAAAAAGAACTTAACCGTTAGTAAGATAAGATGAAAAACTGGCATAAGGTAGAAGGATGGCTCGATCCTCCCGGCGCATCGTGGATTGAAAGTGAGCAGGCTTGGAACTTCGTTCTTTATTCACGAGATGCCACGCGCGTTGTGCTGCTGCTGTTTTCGCACGAAGATGCCGCCCGTCCGATTTACGAACATGAATTTGACCTGTTTCTGAATAAATCCGGTCCAGTCTGGCATTGTCGGGTTCCTCGTGATAGAGCCGCCGAGGCTGTTTATTATGCGTATCAGGTCGATGGGCCGGATGCCTCTGAAGAACGCTTTCATCGATTCGATCCCGATAAAATCCTGCTCGATCCGTACGCCAAAGCTGTTTATTTCCCGGAGGAATTCGATCGCGAACTGGCAAAAAAACCTGGTTCGAATGCGGGGAAGGCTCCGCTGGGCGTATTG
>WFOZ01000608.1 GCA_015487825.1 Planctomycetaceae bacterium | reverse complement strand
TTGAAGAAGGAATTTGACCGGGAACGATTTTGGCTCAATGCCTACAGCAACGATTTTTGTTCTTACATTCCTTCTGAGCGTCTGGCACGTGAGGGGCGGTACGGCGGTGGATCGGAGACGCCCTATTTCGCGTTGCCGACAACTCTCAAAGCGGGGCTTGAGCAACTGATTGTCGATGAAGTTCATCATCAGGTTCCCAATAGTTTTCAGGTGCCCGATGGAACACAGGGAGTTGCTCCCAAGTCTCCTGAAGAGTCACTATATTCCATGCAGACTCATGAGAATCTTCGGATTGAACTGGTGGCAGCAGAACCATTGATTCGAGACCCTGTTGCAATTGATTTTGGTCCCGATGGTCGATTATGGGTCGCGGAAATGAATGATTACGGTCATGGTGTTTATGAAAAATTTAAGCAGCATGGTCGTATTCGATGGCTTCGTGATACGAACAACGATGGACGTTTTGACAAAGCGCAGACTTTTGTTGACGGGCTTCGTTTTCCGATGGATGTGAAAGTCTGGAGGGATGGCGTGCTGATTTGCGATGCTCCAGATATTTTATTTGCGCGTGACGAAAATGGTGACGGAGTTGCCGATTCGGTGAAGAAACTGTTTTCCGGTTTTGATGTCAAAAATGCTCAGGCCCGCGTCAACAGTTTGCGGTTGGGTCTGGACAATTGGCTGTATGGTTCGTGTGGTCTTTTTGGCGGAAAAATCACCAGTCATCTAACAGGAAAAACAGTCGATGTTACAGGCCGCGATTTTCGATTGAATCCGGATACCGGTGCCATCGAGCCGGTTACCGGACGAACGCAACAGGGACGCTGTCGAAACGACTGGGGCGACTGGTTCGGTTGCTCGAACGGAACGCTTCTGAGGCATTATCCCACAGAAGATCGATACACTCGCCGCAATCCGTACGTTGTGCCAGCACCATCGATGGCAGGTGTCGCCAATGCAGAAGCCTTGAGAATTTATCCGCCGAAAGATCTTGTCCTTTTCGAACTATCTGGTACGCCGGACAAGGCTACATCTGCCTGTGGACTCGGAATTTATCGAGATACCCTGCTTGGCTCGCAATATACAGGCAACACCTTTACCTGCGAGCCGGTGTATCAGCTTGTTCATCGTATTGTGGTGGAGCCTGATGGCATGAAATTTTCAGGACGCCGAGCCGAGAATGAACAACAGTCTGAATTTTTGAGTTCTACCGATAAATGGTTTCGGCCCGTGCAGATGCGAACCGGACCGGACGGTGCTATCTGGGTCGTCGATATGTACCGTTATGTGATTGAGCATTCACGATGGATTCCACAGGCCACGTTAGCTGAACTCGATATTTATGCAGGACAAAGCAGAGGCAGAATCTACAGAGTTTTACCTCGCAAGAGTCCATCGAATAACAAGCGTCCGGCAATCCCGGTCATACCATCATTAGAAAATCTATCCGATCAACAACTGGTACAGTATCTTGATCACCCTAATGGGACGATTCGGGATCTGGTTCAGCAAATGCTGATATGGCATGAAGCGAAACCGGTTATCGATGATCTTAAAAAACTTGCCGTTTCAGCAAAATTGCCACAAGGAAAGATTCATGCTCTGGCGACTCTCAACGGAATTGGTGGCTTAAGTCCGCAAGACGTATTGCAGGCATTGAAATCTCAGCATGCAGAAGTTGTCCGGTTTGCTATCCGGTTGGCAGAACCGATGTTGAATGAACGTTCTGATCTTGTCACGGCTGTCATTGCCCATGCTGTTCACCCCAATATTCGAGTGAGACGACAAGTTGCGTGGACGCTTGGAGAAACCCGTTCGCCCAAAGCAGCGATTGCACTGGCTCATTTGATTGCTTCGGATTATTCCAATGTTTACGTTAAAACTTCGGTTCTCAGTTCCATTTCGTCGAAAAATGCGTCTGCTGTTCTTGCCGCCTTCCAGAAACTGCCAGCTTCACAAAAACATTCGCAGGTTTATCGTGATCTGGTATCGATTGCAATTCGTGTAGGGGATGAGTCTTCAATCGTAGCGGTCTTAAAGTCGCTGACTCCCATTTTGGAAGAGAAGCAAAACCCTCGGGAATTACCAGCATCGTCCGTTCCATTATTTGTGACCGCATTGGAGACTGCGGATCTGAGAAGCCCCAAAGGATTAAAATTTGATACCGATTTATGTAACCGCGTGCGCGCATTGCACACAACAGCAGCGAAGATCGTAGCAGATCAGGAGCAATCCCCGTCACAAATTCAACTGGCGCTGGCGATCCTTGGCAGACGACGGGGAGCGATAACGAAACAGATTCTGGATCGTGCTGAACTTGTTTCTGTTATCGATATTGAGATGAAAACAGTATCGGTTGATATTGCATCGCTCATTTCTGCCCGCCATTCTGTGAAGATTCAACAGGCAGCCGTTGCTGCTCTTTCTCAAACAGGCCGCTCCCAGGTTGCAGAACTTCTCGTGGGACAATTTCCCTATGCCAGTGCCAGTATACACCAGAGTATTCTTGATGTGCTGCTCAGTCGGGACGAATGGACCGATCAACTGCTTGATCATATTGAATCCGGTGATGTGCGTAAGACGAGCTTTGATGCAGCGCGTCAGCAACGGCTCGTTACGCATCGTCAAAAAGAAATTCGCGAGAAGGCGATCAAAATATTTCAAAATGCAGGCTCGAAAAATCGAGTGGAAATCATGAAAGCTTACGCACCCGTGATCAAGATGAGTGGAGATGCAAACAAAGGCCGCGAAGTCTTCAAAAAATCGTGTTCAGCGTGCCACCGGCTTGAAGAAGAAGGCCATGTTGTTGGTCCTGATTTGATGGGGTTGACGAACCACGATCCGAAGTGGTTGCTCACAACAATTCTTGATCCGAACAAGGATGTTGACGCTCGTTATATTGCCTGGACAGCATTGCGAGTTAATGGTCAGACAGCGACGGGGTTGCTGGTTGAGGAAACCTCTGCATCGATTCGATTACGGGAATCTGGCGGCAAGGAACACATTATTCTTCGTAGTGACTTGGAAGAAATTCGATCCTTGGAAATGTCAGTGATGCCCGAGGGGCTGGAAAAAGAGATCACACAGCAGAATATGGCCGATCTGATTGCCTATGTTTCCGGTTTCCGCTCTGCACCGAAAAAGTTTGCCGGGAATGAACCCAAAACGATTACTCCCGATCAAAAGGGGGAACTTCGTCTG
>WFOZ01000607.1 GCA_015487825.1 Planctomycetaceae bacterium | reverse complement strand
TCGTAGAAAGCCATGAGTTTGCAGAAAACAAACCCGTTGTATCCATCGAGAAATCCCCATTTCCAGAAGAACTGATAACAGAATCGCAAGAGAGATCGTGCAGGAAGTTTTCGACTGAGGCATCTCAGTTCAGCTCTGCGTTTTTCCTTGCCCGCAAAGAAGTTTCCAATACGAACCGGAACCTCTTGTTCCAATTCTTTTTTTGCCTCGCGCTGTGCATATTTCACATGCCTGAGTAACCAGTCGTTAATCCCCTTGCTGAATGAAAAATGCAAAAAAGGTTCTCGGATCATCCCTGTCATTCCGTTGACCTCGGGAACAGGGACTTCCCCGTGCCCAGAATCCTCAAAACAGGCTTTTCCTCGTTTCACGACTCGCATAATCCAGACGGGAAATCCGTCTGAATACTTCAACCAGGTTCCCATGAACATTGTCTTTCGACAGGTTTTGAAAGCGACGATCTCTTGGGATGCATCTCGGATCTGAGTTTGAATTGCTTGAGAGAATTCAGGAGTTGAAACTTCATCTGCATCAAGCATCAAGACCCAATCGGCTTGAAGCTCACAATGTTCTAATGCCCAGTTTCTCTGTCGTGCAAAGGATTCAAATGAATGGGTCACAACTTTTGCCCCAAGAGATAATGCAATGTTTGCGGTTTCATCATCAGAATGGTCATCAATAACGACAACTTCGTCGCACCACGCCAATGATTCCAAACAACGCTGAATATTTGACGCTTCATTTTTTGCGATCACAACCGCTGCAATGGGAATCGTCTCATTCATCGATAAACAGGTCCAGGGGCCAGGAAAATATCCGGATAACTCAACGAGATCGCAATGCCCGCTGTTTGATGAAGCGGGCCGGGTTGCCTGCAACAATCTCCCAGGGTTGGACAGAGCGTGTGACCACTGCTTTTGCCCCCGCCAGTGCCCCGGTTCCAATCGTCACACCGGGGGCAACAAATGCCCCCGCACAGACCCACGATTGATCTTCCAGAACAATCGGGCTGGAAAGTAATTTCATGTGCGGATCAGAGGGATCGTGCGTTGCTGTACATAAAAAAGCATACTGAGAAACAGTCGCATGAGAACCGATTTTGATCTTCGCAACGTTGTAACAATCGACATGATGCCCAAGCGTTGCCTCTTGTTCCATTTCCAGATTCCAGGGAACCCAGATACGAACGCTGGGATCGATTTTTACGCAAAGACCAATTTTCGCACCAAAAATTCGTAACAGAAAACGACGCCACGCGTGGCATATTCTCGGAGAAGGCCGAAACAGCAATATCCAGGTCATTCCCCAGAAGATGCGTCCCAACTTGTTTCCGAACGAATGCGGAGAAGGGCAATGTTCTTTTGAAACAGAAACCACTGGCTCTTGAGCGATTTCTTGTGGGGTATTGCCGGTTTCCCGTTGTGAATTCTTTTTAGACATGGGCAGGTTCACACCCAAGGTCTTCTACGACTTCGCACCATTGAGGGATTATTTTATCATAAGAATACTGCAAAGCAATTTCTCGTAAGCGATCATCAGCTTTGAGTTTTCCCGAAAGGAATTGCTGCATGCGATCTGCTAGAGCCTCAGCATTCCCGCTGGGGAAAGACCAGTTTTCGTTTTGCTGTCCCACCAGTTCCGGAATCGAACCGGCATCCGAACCGATCACAGGGGTTTTGCATGCAAAGGCTTCCAGAACGATCAGGCCAAAACATTCCAACGCCCGGGTTGGAAGCACGAAACAATCTGCAGCAGCATAACAGGATGCAAGAGATTCCTCTGGAATGCGACCTGAAAATGAAACGACATCATTCAATCCCAGTTGATCGACGAGAGTGATGAGTTCCTCTCTCATTGACCCACTTCCACCAATAATCACGCGAAACTGTTGATTTGTACGATTCACAATTTCGGCTGCCCGAACGAAATCTTCCACCCCCATACGGCATTCTAATCTTCTGAGAGTAAAGAAAATGGTTTTGTCCGTTTGCCATTCCGCCGACATTTTTTGACGAAGCAAGTGGCGATTGGGGCAGGGCTGAAATTTTTCGATATCAACCATGCCGGGTACACTTCGATATTTGTTAAGCAAAGAACTGCCATACAAACCTGCTAAACGCTTTTGAGTAAACAGGGAGCAGCCCACAATAATATCTGCCTGACGGATTAACTTTTTCTCAATTCTTTTCGCCATCACTGTTTTGATGTGCCCTGTTAAAGAAGCCGTTTTTTGCTGTGCTCGTACTTCATCAGGAAAAGGAGAATGCACCTGATAACAAAAAGGGGCATGCAGGTTGCCACGCGCAGCAAGAAAGCCTTGACTTTGAAGAGGCGAGTGACCGTAAGCAGAATCGATCTTTTCTTTTGCGAGAATTTTTTCAACGCATTGGCGCGACCATGTTGAATGATGTTTCAGCCTGCTGATGCCGGAAGCCGTGCGGGAAGGTAAAGGATACCGCCAAATCTCAACACCATCCTGCTCTTCAACAGTTATCTTCTGCCCCTCATGCAGTCCGCAACAGAGATAGATCACATGATGTCCCCGCTGAGCCAACGCGCGGGCCTGTTCGGTAGCTAAGAAGAACGAACCGCCGATTGTATCTCCAAACCAGCACTGACATAAAATCAATAGACTCATTTTTTGGGGCTCAATATTAACTTGGACAGAAATAATTGAAATGGATTAACTGTTCGCAGGAGGTGAATTCTGCTGGATCATTCACGAACTGCAAGGCCTGCCTCCTGCTGCATACAAACGAGGCATTCCTAATACTGTTCCCAGTAAAAACAGAACCATCAAGGCGTTTACAGGATCACCGGAATATTGCTGATGCGAAATTGCAAACGAGGCCATGTTTCCTAAGACAACTGCAAGCAGGCCAATTTGAAACTGCTGAGTGGAATGAGTAGGTGGAATAATTTTGAGGCTCCTAACAACCGTTTGCAGGAAGTTGAAAATTGCAAAAAACAGGAAAACAACTCCAATAACACCAAGCTCCTTGAAGCATCGGCTTACTCCATCCTCTTGCCAGGCTTTGGGACGTCGTCCCATTTTTACATAGTGGCTTCCCTGCGTAGCTGACCCAAGTCCGGAGCCAAGAATTCCCGACTGTCTAAGTGTCTCGAAAACTGACCCTAAAACAACTTCATTAGACCGTTCAACTCCTCGTGTAATCAGTGTCGTAGCAAATTCCTGATATTCCTGGGTGCTTTGAACTTCTTCTGAACTGAAGACAAAAACTACTCCGAGGACTGCCAGGATTGTGATTACTCCCCCCAACTTTGATGCTCCTCGGGAGCCTCTGAGAAAACTTATCAGAATAAATGACGCAACAAAAATCAGCGGAATCCCAATCATCTTGCGACGACCACTCAACAGCAGGCAAAATGCAGCCCACACACCCAAAGCTGACCATCCCAATTTGGCAAGATCCTTTGATTGCATTGCTAAAACAGCACAAAAAACAATTACATGTGCAGCATGCAAACCCATAATATCGGGGCTGCGGTAGAATCCGGCAATTAACTCTACTTGTAAATGACCATGATGCCGAATCCACTCCATGTCAATTCCACCAAGTCCGGGAAAATTATACTTTTTCCATTCAAGTATGGTCCCAATGAGCGTGACGGAATTAACGATAACATAAAAACTCAATATGCGTTTGAGATCCACTTCTGTTTTGGGAAATGAAAAGCCAATCGCTATTCCCAACAATGGGGCAATAAAGGAAATTCCACCAATAATTGCTAGTTTATACCCCCCGTGATATAGGGCGGTTGATATTAAAGCTCCAGGGATCACAGCCATTACCAGCCACGTGATTCCACGGCGTAAACTGGGATACCGAGATAACGACAGTCGGATTAGCGACATGTCTGAAAAAAGAAGCCCCAGAAATACTGCTCCCCAGATAGCCGCAGCAGCAACAGTGATGAAGACCGAATGGTCATCTGAAAGTTTCCGTACAGGATCTCTGACCACATCGAACAACACGGCCAGATACAACCCCGCCCGCCAAGAAACAAGACTGATCAACACCGCAATTGCAATTGCCAGATAATAAATTTCAACCATAAATATAACATCGAACAAAATGTTCGCTTTTTTCCTGTTTCTTGCTGTTTATCCGAGAATTACAGATCTATACAAATCCATTAACTTAATGGCAACTGTTTTTTCTGCTTGCTTTCGCAATAAAACGAAGAAACATGATCGCCCCTACTGCGCCACCCCAAATTGTTCCTTTTGAAAGACCATCACAAAAATAAAGGCGAGATAACGGAATAACTGTTTGCGTATCAGAATAGATAAATCCTGACTTTGCTAGGACTCCAAATAAAATACCAAGAATTGCACCACCAGCCAGAGTGCATATCAGAAGTATCAATACTGAGAATGACCATTGGTTCAATGTGACTCTGTCTAATTCAAAAAAAGTTCCGATGAATGCTACGAT
Source organism: Planctomycetaceae bacterium (assembly GCA_015487825.1). GTDB lineage: Bacteria > Planctomycetota > Planctomycetia > Planctomycetales > Planctomycetaceae > Rubinisphaera. Next base: position 477 of record WFOZ01000607.1, on the reverse strand, counting down.
AGCCCCAATGATAAACCCAAACCTGATTCCGTTTCTTAAAAAAAAGTTGGGAGCATAAACGTAATCATAGCTGATCTGCCAAACAACGATATCAAGTAGAAAACCAGTTAAGGCTCCTATCCCAAAGAAGACAAGCAGCGTGCCACTCCAAAAAATCCAGCCGTTCATGGTTTCTGTTGCAATTCTTGTTGTAAGTGGTTCAGCCTTTGAGTTGGTGCCTGCTTGTTAAACGACCACCAAGCAGGCCCCGGCTTTTCGTTGATTCGATGTTGAAGTAATTCACGAAAGTAAGAACTGCGGGAAGACGAATTGAGATCGTGATTCAGATGATCGATTTCGGCTTGGAGATCGTGTGTTGAATTTTCTCGGTTTTGAATAACGATATAGTCGTTTTCTTTTTCAATAACTCCTGGAGGCCATGGTTGTTCATGCTTTTTTTTAATGAAAAAGATATTCTGCTGAACGACTAGGTTGTGA
>WFOZ01000606.1 GCA_015487825.1 Planctomycetaceae bacterium | reverse complement strand
CTTCATATCTTACCCAAATTGCTGAAAGCCATACATCTGCATATCCGGCATTTAATCCAGATGTAATTGAAGAAGCAGACTTACTTCTGCCTACCGTTAATGAACAACGCGCCATTGCCCACATATTGGGCACGCTGGATGACAAGATCGAACTCAACCGGCGGATGAACGAGACGTTGGAGGCCATGGCGCAGGCGCTGTTCAAAAGCTGGTTCGTGGACTTCGACCCGGTGGTGGTGAATGCCCTCAAGGCCGGCAACTCCATCCCGGACAAATTCGCCGCCAAAGCTGCGCACTATCGAGATAACCCCGAGGCACTCGGGTTACCGGAAGACATTCTGCGTCTTTTCCCGGACCGCTTCGTGGATTCCAAACTGGGGCCGATTCCGGAGGGGTGGGAGGAAACGATCATAGGGGCTGAGTTCGATTTAACGATGGGGCAATCACCTCCGGGCTCAACTTATAACGAAGAGGGTAAAGGTCTTCCCTTCTTCCAGGGGCGGCGTGACTTCGGTTTTCGATATCCTTCAAACCGGGTCTATTGCACTGCGCCGACGCGGATAGCACACGCAGGTGACACTTTAGTAAGTGTTCGTGCGCCTGTTGGTGATATCAACATGGCATATGAAACATGTTGCATTGGCCGAGGTGTTGCTGCAGTCCGCCATAAAACAGGAAGTCGATCCTATACCTTTTATGCCATGCGGGTACTTGGTGAGCGTTTCAAGAGCTATGAGGCTGAAGGCACGGTATTTGGTGCAATCAATAAAAAGCAATTTCAAAATCTCCCAAATGTTGCTCCTCATCCTGATGTCCTATTAACGTTTGAAAAATTGGCATATTCGATTGATGAGTATATTCGCTCTTCTGAGGAAGAAATACGCACATTATCCGAAACTCGCGATACTCTTTTACCCAAACTCATCTCAGGTGAGCTCCGAATACCAAATGTGGAAATTCTTTTGTAGGAAGGGGAACTATGAGACGAAGGACTCGAACGCGAAAACTCACTATACTTCTCTTGAAGCAAACAGTAGAATCATTCAATGATGCATTACGCAACCCAGATTCAGTAATACGTGTTCCTCTAAAAAACGGGATACCATATGAAGGAGAATTTTGCTACTCAGTGCGGAAATCAGATGCTCCGGGGTGGCAAAACTTTATTGAGATTGTGCTAAAATCGCCACTCACGGATTTGAGTACCTCATCTGTTTCTGCTGTTCTCTTCGTTAAAGCTGGGGGACGCATCTTTGCATTCACTTTTGGCTATGGTCGCAATCTGCTGAAATCCGACTGCTATGAGCTGGGTTTTGGCCTCAAGACAGTTCTCAACCGAATTGACCCCGAGCGCCTCCGCAGTCTGGACCTGCGCACTTATGAGGATATGGTAGTAAGTACACGAAAACAAACAAGTCGGAGCGCCGAAATGGCAGTTTTTGGGTTAGATGTATCAAGAGACCTTTTACGTGCTGTAACTGGAGAACCAGAAGATCCATCTTTTGCGAAGCGGCTGACTGGGGCTGACGCTCTTGTCCTTAGTGTGGCCATTAGCCCTGACAAACTGGGCGAAAAATGCGAACAGATTCTTCAAGCATACCAAGACAATCGCTATCAGAAATATTTCGACTGGGTAGACCATCTTAAAGAAGTTAGAGATAGCCACCTCGTCTCTATCCTTAATGAAAAGCTGGAAAAGGCGCTGAAGACTGGGGGCACGGAAAAACTCCATTTAGCACCTCCAGAGGTAATAAATTGGCAGTCGGTCGAGAAGTTTCGTATTAACGGGACTCGAAACAAAGAGTACATTGATCTCGATATTAACGAATATTTGAATGCCCTCGGAGATAAGAAAGAACAATTAACAGTGCAAAAGCTAAAGAATTACCGAGTATCAGTTTGTTACGCAGGGAGTGAACAGTTTTGGGATAGCTGGTCTCTATTCAATTGCATTGTGTGGGAAACGAGCTATAAGGGTAAGTTATATACATTACTTGAAGGAAAGTGGTTTGAGATAGCGGAAAACTTTGCGAAACGAGTGAATGAATTCGTGAAGTCAATCCCCATTTCTTCAAAACAGCTGCCCGAAGCGCGTTCAAAAGAAAAAGAAAACGCATATAACGAGCGCATAGCTCAGGAGGATGATTCTCTGATTTGTTTAGACCTATTTAAGGTCAAGCCTGTTGATGCTACATCACTCATTGAATTCTGCGATTTACTGTCTATTCAAAAGCAATTCATCCATGTAAAGAAAAGAACTCGCTCAGCGACTCTGAGTCATCTATTTGCTCAAGGAACGATTTCAGCGCGGGTTTTTTTAAATGATGGTAGTGTGCGTAAAGATATCCGCAATCAACTCATTAACATGGCAGGAGGTGATAGGTTTGTGAACCTGATTCCGGATGAAAAAATGAGACCCAATCCAACCGATTATGAGATTGTGTATGCTATCATAACCAAGTCAACTACAGATTGGCCACCTTCTCTGCCTTTCTTCAGTCAATTAAATCTTATGCAGAATGCAAGGATGTTGCAGGCACTGGGTTATAAAGTCACGATACAATATATTAAAGAAATGGAGGTTGATGGGGAAGCGTCATGAGGATGACGGAATTTACAGAGTTTTTGAATAAATAATCAACGTTCGTCCAGCTTGCATCCCCATTTGGCGATAATGTTTACTTCTATGAGAAAAGCGATATTGGCCAAACTCCTCGCCTGCGAGCTGCGCGTGCCGGATGTGGAAAAAATTCTGGAGAAGGCGGCATGAAATACAACCCTGACATCCATCACCGTCGTTCCATCCG
>WFOZ01000605.1 GCA_015487825.1 Planctomycetaceae bacterium | reverse complement strand
CTGGTCTTCGCCGCCAAAACTTTCTTCCGCGGCTGCAAAATCTTCCAGCTCTCTCGGTTGATCCGATTCGGCAGGCAACAACGGTTGAGCATCGATCAGTTCCAGCGGTCGCAAGCCGAGCAGTAATTCGTTCATCGTGTTTTCGCATAGCTGCTGGGCCGTTGTGTGCAATGCCGCTTTGTGAGCCTGATCACGTCCCATGCCAGCCAGCCTGGCAAGAACAATTACGCTTCCCATCAAAATCGCAGTCGCCAGTATGACTTCAATCAGACTGAACCCAGTGCGCGATGTCCGTGCAGGTAATCGATATATTTTCATTCGATTACCTCCCCGGTTTCAATTTCAAAGTCGCTCTCCACCAGGTTGTCTTCTTCCTGACGAATGCGAAACGGAGCGGTGTAGCTGATCGCGCCGGTCAATCCGCGGATTTTCAGATCGACAAAAAAATCACGTGGCCCGGAAAGACGAATCGTTGCGTCTTCTGTGCGACCGTTCGGCAAAAAGCGGATCGGTTCTGACCAGACAATCTGCTCTCCCGCTGCATTCATTTCGATTTCATTTGAATCGGAAATGTTATCTTCAACCTGCAGTTCCAGAGAGTTCTCGAGTAAGTCCGTTTGTTCCTCTTCCAGTAACTCGATGAAAGAAATTGTCGCAGGAAGTTCTCCCTGACGAAGAATCTGAACCTGTCCTTCCTGATCCGGGAACTCTCCTGCGTTCCCCTCAAGACCTTCACCAACAATTCCGGAATCAATCGCAGAGGGTTCGATACTCAAGCCGGATGGAGTTTCGTTTTCCCTGCGTTCAAGCGATCCATTTTCATTCACAGCAGCAACTACTGGAGCGGTTTGAATGACCCATTCGTTCCCATTGATCTGGTATCGAAATTCGACCATTGTCCCTTTACGAATCGAAAAGAAACGAGCCTTCGACAAGGCTGCCTGAACCTGTCGGGACGCACCACGCAACCGACTTTTATCAAGAGGCCCTCTCATCGCAGGAAGCGTCAACGCAGCCAGCGCAGCCAGAATCGCCAGGACGACCAGCATTTCCAGCAGAGTATAACCCGATGTTTTCGCAGATCGGTTCATAAAACTCTCCACTGAAATTGCTAACGCCCAACGCTTGATACCTGACGCCTATATCTCACTCGTCTTCGCTGACCGCACCGCCAGCATCTCCTGAGCTGGTGTTGGAACCACCCCAGCTGGTGATATCATCTTCGGTATTTTCCTGACCATCAGGCCCGAAAGACCAGATATCAGGAACTCCCTGTTTGTTATGCGTAGCCGGGAATTCATAACCGTACTTATTTCCCCAGGGATCTTTGGGAAGCGTGTCCGCTTTCAAATAAGGACCATCCCAATTGGAACCGCTCCCTTCGGAATCGCTATCATCACCTTCCAGCGCGAACTCTTCTCCGCCGCTGTCACCTTCGCCATCCAGCGAGTCTGCAGAAGGTTCTGTAATCAACGCCTGCAATCCCTGTTCTTTGGAAGGGAACGTATTCATGTCGATTGCGTATCGCTCCAATGCTGCCTGAAGCATTCCGATTTGGGTTTTGACAGAGCTGATATCTGCCTTCGCCTTACTGCCAAGCAATCGAGGCCCAACCATAGAAACCAGCAGCACCAGAATTGCCATCACAATCAAAAGTTCGACCAGCGTAAAACCGTAACGAATCACACTTCGATTTCGAACAGATTTCCGGGAGGTTTTTGTTGTCGTTTTTGCTTGAAGTCTTTTCATTTTTCTGTTCCTTTTATCTTTCCTGAAAGTTAATCCTGAATGACTGATTCGCTAATCATTTTTCGCAAGGTGCGTCACAACACCTCCTGCGGGACTTGTTTGAATTCAAAAATCATTTTCGTCAGGCTGGAATGCCCAACTTGCTTAACTCATTGATGTACTCATTTCGAACACGGGAAGCAGTAGCGCAACAATCACAAACAGCACCGCGCTTCCCATCACCATTAACAGGGCCGGTTCGATCAAACGCACCATTGTGTCGAGTTGTCGAGCCACTTTTTTATCAATTGTATCTGCAATATTATTTAACACGTGTTCTAAATTGTTCGCTTCTTCTGCGATACTGATCATCGCCATCACATTTCCGGGAATCAAACCGCTTTTGGAAAGAGGTTCTGACAACGTCTCCCCGGAGGAAATATTCTCTGCTGCTGAGCGAATCGCCTGCCCCAGCACGACATTACCCGAAGACTCACTGCTGATTTCCAATGCTTTAAGCATCGGGACACCGTTGCGAAGCAGTGTTCCCAGAATTCGACAAAAACGGGAAACTGCTCCATTGAGAAAAATACTTCCGAAAACGGGTAGTTT
>WFOZ01000604.1 GCA_015487825.1 Planctomycetaceae bacterium | reverse complement strand
TGTGTATAAGAGACAGTCGGTAGACTTCGGATCGTTTTTCTGAGTCTGTTTTGCCAGTTCAATTCCTGCTTTGACAACTTCTTCTTTCACCTGAGAGCGGGCAGCCATCATATAAATCATTCGTCCCATTTTATCCAACGCAGCATTATCCTGCTTGTTTTTTTCAAGGAACAATGCGACTTCTTTAACGGCTTTTTCACCGCCGCCAAGCAGAATGATCGCCCGTCGCATCGATGTTGCCTGAGCAACAAGTTCTTTATCTGTTAACGTAGTAAGTGCTTTATCGAGAATTTCGACTGCCTTTTCAAAATCACCTCCCCGGTAAGCAGCCAGCACCTGCGGCTGTATGACACCTTCAAACATCTGGTTTTCTTTGAATATCGCAGCAAAGGCTTCCCGATTCCATGAGTTTTCGACAACCTGTTTCAGAACATCATCCATTCCCATCGGGTGACCGATCCATTCGATCAACCCGGTTTTACCAACAAGAAAAGCACAGGGAATTCCATTTTGGCCTGCCGCAGCCATGTAATCTTTTGAAGTCGAGCGGTCAGGGTCGCTGGTCAGGCAGTAGTTACTTGTCAGTTCGCCGTAGGTCTGACCAGGCTTTCCATCGCGAACTTCTTTCTTAAGAAAGTCTTCTACGACTTCAAGTTCTTCACTACTGACACTGATTAACTGCACTCCCTTTTTCGCGTACTGCTGTTGAGTTTCACTGAGGTGAGGCATGCTTGCAACACACGGGCCGCACCAGGTTGCCCAGAATTCAACAATGTAAACTTTCCCGGACTCGAATGTTGTCACTTTCTTGAATTGCCCGTTCCCATTGGAAACCCAGTTTTCAATATCCAGGACAGGAGCCTTGGAACCAATCGTCAGCATCTTGGCTGCGGCGTCTTCTTCTGCACGTACTTGAGAGCAGAATATTGCAAAGATTGCAGCAGTAAAAAGAGAGGCAGGTTTTAAGTGAGTTTTCATAAAGAGGCCTTTGTAAGCAGGGATGAGAAGGTCATTGAATTTGCTAAATCAACGTTGATTAATTCAGATGCCAATTAATGCTACTCACAAGCAGGCCGGGAGTCCAGTATGGAGAATAGGATTATACAGAAAGAACGAAGTGGATAAAGGTATCTGTAATAAATTGATCTTCCAGCCGGATTCGCTTGACACTGTTCATTCGAGTAATAAGACTGATTTTGAAACTGAATTCATTTCCCTTCCAACAAAGCAAGAGGTCACTATGTTCTACCGTTTGACGGTCAGCTTATTCTGTTTGACTCTAATGTCTGGTTCAGCCCAGGCGCAAAGAGGCAGTCTCGCTGCCGTATTGGTTGAAAAACCTGCTCAGGCTAAATCGTTTCAATCGATTTTTAATGGAAAAGATCTTACCGGCTGGCGGTCTTTTGTTGATCCCAAAGCTAAACAGGCAACTGATCAGTGGCATGTTGAAGAGGGAGTCTTAATTTGTAATGCCGGCCCGAAAGGCTATCTCGCTACAGAGAAACAGTACGAGGACTTTGTGGTTCGCTTCCAGTGGAAGTGGGGAAATAGGAAACCGAAGAAGCACCGCTACAGCAGCATGTTTGTGCGAGTCACAGGTCCCGATAAAATCTGGCCCAAAGGAGTCGATGTAACACTTGGAGCAGGTGTTGCAGGACAATTCTGGGTTGTTGATGGTTATCAATTTACGGTTGATAAGAAGCGTCAGGACCCTAAAAATGAGATCCACTATTTTGCCATTAAAGCTGATGCCGATAAGCCGATCGGGCAATGGAACCAATGCCAAATCACCTGCCGGGGTGGAAATATTCAAGCAAAAATTAACGGACACCTTGTCAACAAAGGGACCGGCGCCAACCCTCGCAAAGGCAAGCTGATTCTCCTTTCAGAAGGTGCAGAAATTCATTTTCGAAAAATTGAAATTCGTGAATTGAAATAAAAGTCTCTGTTAGTCATCCGTAAATCCAGAAGAGCAAGTCTTACCCTGTAGCTGTTTTTTGAAACATATTGATAAACAAAACAGCTTCCCAATCTTAGTTACACATCCCGATAGATTTCTCATCGATTCGATCGAATTGCAGCCTGAAAGAGTCTTCTGATATGTCACCATATGTTGCTGAATTTATTGGAACCATGCTTCTTGTGTTACTGGGCGATGGCGTTGTTGCCAATGTTGTGTTGAAAGGAACAAAAGGCGAAAATTCGGGATGGATCGTCATCACGTTTGGGTGGGGGATGGCA
>WFOZ01000603.1 GCA_015487825.1 Planctomycetaceae bacterium | reverse complement strand
GGCAGTACGAGTACGTGGCGCGAGACCACCTCGGCAACACGCGCGTGTGCTTTGCCGACCGCAACGGCAACGGCCGCATCGAGCTGCCGGGCGAGCTGCCCGCACAGCCGGACTACACCGAAATCATCCAGGAAAACCACTACTATCCATTCGGGCTGGAACTGTCCGGCCCCTGGCCGCCCCCACAGACCCAGCCCGACAATCCCTACCGCTACAACGGCAAAGAGCACAATCCCGACCTCGGCCTCGACTGGTGCGACTATGGGGCAAGGTGGTATGATGCTGCGGTGGGGAGGTTTACGGGAGTGGATCCGTTAGCGGAGAGATATCCTTACGTCACGAATTACAATTATGCAGAAAATGAGCCTGTCAGGCATATTGATTTATGGGAATTGCAGAAAACGCTTCCGCCACAGCCTGGATGGGAAACAACCGCAGACCGATACAAACTCAGGATAACCTTCACATACAATGAGGATTGTAGAAATTGCGGGACAGACGTATTTACCGAGCAGCATACAACCGAAAAGGTGCTGCGTGATGATAGAGGCAATGAGATTCAAAGGATTGTGACACTTGAAACGACAAGATTGAAAGTGGATGAAGAGGGAAATTCGACTACACCGACCAAGAGCACAATGGATGTCATTTATACAAATGGCGATGATCCGGTTATCCAGAACAAGGTTGAGCAAATTGATCTGGCTGATGCCACTCCTGGATTACAAAGTGCAGTTGCCAATTTTTCCGCAATAAAGAAAGAAACCGGGAAAAGTCCAATTCAGTTGAGAGCTGAGTATCGTGATAAAACAAAGCAGGGACTTTCAAATGTTAGTGAAGGGTTAGGTGCTCTTTCATTTTATTTGGCTGAATTTGTCGAACCAACACAATATTCTAAACTTGCAGCCTTGGTTAGTGGAGCCGGTAGTATAACAACTGGTTTTGTTGCTGACCTAATTAACACTGATCCTGAAAAAATTTCTTTTGAAAAAGAATACTGATGAGAATGTACAAGAAAAGGTTGCTATTGTTTTTGCCATTTGGGGTTGTTATATCTGCTTTCGTGGCATTATTCGAATTCGAATTGTACCAGTATAAGGTGTTGAGAGAGGCTTTGGCAATGGTTATGGATATTGGGTGGGTGGGCTTTATTCTGTTGAGGAGGGCTTTGTTTTATCCTGGCAAAAAAATCAAAGTTGGCTTGACACCAGGCTTTACGCGATTTATAGCGTATATGGCACTGGCATGGAGTTCTTTTAGCATGTGTACATGTTACCAGTTACTTGTTGAACGAAGTTTATTTTCTCTTCTACTTCTTTTATATTTTTTGATGATAATCATCATTCCTTTCTTAAGATATGATGAATGAGATAGGAGGAGGAGTTTAAAAGTGCTGCAGGCCCCTCGGCAACGGCCGCATCGAGCTGCAGGGCGAGCTGCCCACACAGCCGGACTACACCGAGATCATCCAGGAAAGCCACTACTATCCTTTCGGGCTGGAAATGTCCGGCCCTTGGGCACCCTCACAAGCGCAGCCCGAGAACCCCTACCGCTACAACGGCAAAGAACACAATCCCGACCTCGGCCTCGACTGGTACGACTATGGGGCAAGGTGGTATGATGCTGCGGTGGGGAGGTTTACGGGAGTGGATCCTATTGCAGAAAAATTTCCTTGGATGACTGGGTATAATTATGCAGAAAATATGGTTCCGGGAGCAGTTGACTTATGGGGCTTCCAAGCATGGATTGTGAGATACAATCATTTGGCATCTGGTGAGACTATTCAATAAGGCTGGTACTTTGATGAAAGTAAGGAGCCTGGTATGGTATATGAAGAGCATTGGTATTATGAGGAGGATGGATCGCCCGGTGGTGTTCGTACTGTCCAAGCTAGCTATGCCAAATATCCAGAGCAGTTTCCAAACCAGGGGGATTATGAGCAAAAGAGTCTGTTCACATTTGAAGCCGAAGGAGGTATAACTTATGGGCATGCAGCTATGGAAGTTGGTATCAAGGGGATAAATGTCAAAGGCGGTTTTAATCTACAGGCAGGGAATTATCTTATTGGTGGAGTTTTCAATTCAGAACATGGATTCGAATCAAGGCTACTTGAAACTGATGAACTGGAAATTCGAGCAGAAGCAAGTGTCGGTCAATTAGGAGTAGGTTACTCAAATACAGTGCAACCAAGAGATGGCCAATTTGGAGAAGGAAATGTAACTATCTCTGGCGGATCGCCTTTTTTTAATAATAGAGGGACAAATTTATCCATAGCAAATGCGAGTGCGTCTTCGTTTTTTATAGGCCCAGAAGTAAATTTCGCAGTGGGACTTGGTGTGCGTCTAAGGTTAGGGGGCAGGATTAATTATCCAAAATCGTTCACATCATTTGAAAAGCGTGAAATAGAGGCACTCAACAATAATT
>WFOZ01000602.1 GCA_015487825.1 Planctomycetaceae bacterium | reverse complement strand
GACCCTACGCCAAAGCTGAATCGTTATTCCCCGGTTAAGATTTATCTGTTGCTCAGATCACCCTGAGTTAACGCACCTGGCTCGCCACTGTTTGTTTATGCGTGGCAAGTTTCGTAAGAGATATCGAACTTTTTCATTTTCTTGTACAAAGTAGTTCGATTGACGCCGAGCATTTTAGCCGTTTCCTGACGATTCCAACCGTTTGATTCCAGAGCTTCAATCAGAATTTGTCGTTCCGGATTAGCCAGGGCAGACTTCAAAGAATTACCGCCGAAGTGAGCTGGCACTGTCCCTACTTCAAGTTGCTTATGAATGGTTTCCGGCAGGTCGCTTGCGGCGATAACGCTGCCGTGGCTTAGCACGACTGCTCGTTCAACTACATTCACTAACTCGCGAACATTGCCCGGCCAGCTGTATCGCTGCATATATTGAATTGCTTCGTCAGTGAAACCTTCAATATTTTTCCCGGTTTGTTCATTGAATTGCTTCAGGTAATGTTCCAGAAGCAGCGGGATATCGCCAACTCGCTCGCGAAGAGGCGGCTGTGTCAGTGAGATCACGTTAATACGATAATACAGATCCTGTCGAAACTTTCCTTCTGCAACAAGCTGTTCAAGGTCTTCGTTGGTTGCCAGAACAAGCCTGCAGTCAACTTTATATGTTTTGTTTCCACCGACAGCTTCGAATTCTCGATCCTGTAATACTCGCAGCAACTTCACTTGTAGTTGCGGCGAAGCGGTTGCAATTTCGTCGAGGAATAATGTACCGCCATCTGCCAGTAAAAATTTACCAACTTTATCCTGAGACGCTCCGGTGAATGATCCCTGTACATGTCCAAACAGTTCGCTTTCCAGCAGGCTGTCCGGCAATGCCCCGCAGGCGACTTCGACAAATGGCTTATCCTTACGGTTGCTCATTTGATGAATTGCCCGGGCGGTGATTGTTTTACCGGTTCCGTTTTCTCCGAGGATAAGGACCGTTGTCCGGGTATCGGCCACGCTTTCAAGCAGATCGAACATTTTCGACATTTTGTAATCGCGACCGATAATGTTTCCAAGCCCGTGTTTTTCGTCCAGCTGAGCTTTGAGCTGTTTATTTTCTTCGACAATTTTCCGTTGTCCCAAGGCCCGTTGAATCGAAAGATTCAATTCATCATCGATCACCGGTTTGGTTAAATAGTCGAAAGCACCGATGCGGATTGCTTCAACAGCACTTTCGATCGTGCCGTAGCCTGTGAGCATAATCACGGCGGTATCCGGCTGGTTTTTTGCAGCCCATTCCAGAAGTTGAAAGCCATCCTGGTCGGGCAGGTTGACGTCGCAGATAACCGCTTCAAACGGAAATTCCTGCATTCGATTTAACGCTTCTGTGCAGGTGGCAGCCGTTTCTGTGCGGTAACCAAGTTGACGCAGATAATCGGCCATTGCTTCAAGAATGAACTTGTCATCATCAACAACGAGCAGCGATCCGAGCGAGTTAGACATAATTTTCTCAGCTATTTAACAGGACAGAAATTGAATAAACGAACCATCCGCTGAAAAGGTGCATCAAACGCAACTTTTTCACCAGTGGTGCTGAGAGCTTTGAATTGGGAGGATATTCAAACTTAGATCACAAGTTGCATCTCGGCAACAAAATCAGATTAATTTGGTGCTTTTGCTCATCTCGTCAGTTTTTCTAATTGTAATAACCGACAAAACCGGAACGAGAGCGTCGATTAAATAGCGAGAATGCCATTTTTTGTTGAAGAGTACTTCTTCGCAGGCAGGAGCCGGAAACAGGCAAGGTTCCGGGTTTGTGAGGAGATTAACGAACAGAAAAACTGCGTTGAACAGTAAAATGCACTACTGAAAATTGATAAAATACTCTAGACTGGTGATCTCAATTAATAATAACTGCCATTTGCATAAACTATCCCGGGAGTAACTGATGATTTCTTTTTCACGGATTCTGGTTGGAATCGATTTGTCTCATTCAGATCGCATTGTGTCTGAAAAACTGTCTGATCATTGCCAGCAGGCTGTTAACTGTGCAATAGAGTTTGCTAAATCCTGTGGCGGAGAAATAACCTTCTTTACGACCCTCGAAATTTCCGAGCAGGCCAGACATCTGATTGATGTTCACGAATCTGAGATTACTGATTCAGTTGAGGTTGAAGCGTCTCGAGTACTTGAAAAGTTGGTTCAACAGACTGAAACAGAAGGCGTAAAATCTTCCTGTAAAGTTACTTTTGGAACCAGTTGGGTAAATATTATTCGCGAGGCGGTTCTCGGCAAACAGACTATGGTAATTGTAGGTCGCCGCGGTTCCCGGTCAAAAAGCCGTTTCTTTTATGGGAAAACAGTTACAAAACTGATCAGAAAATGCCCCGTTCCGGTGTTGGTCGCCAAGCCCGATCCGCCACGAGAGGTCGAATCGATTCTCGTTGCTGACGATTTTAGTGAAATTGGCGAAGCCGTTCTTGATGCAGGAGTGCAACTGGCACGTATCAGAGTTGCCCGCTTACATGTAGTTCACGTTATTGAAGAAGCAGGACAAGGCTTATTTAGCGGACCTTCATTAGAAGAAGCCAGAAAACTGGAGGCACAGCAAAGAGAAGCAGCCGAAGCGGAAATCAATGAGCGGCTTTCCCAAACTGATTACAGAACCCTGGTGCATGGCACTAAAGTGCATGTTGAAGTTGGCTCCCCGGAAGAAGTGGTTCTCGATTTAATAGAATCAGAAAAAGTCGACCTAATGGTCATCGGCAGCATCGGTCGTTCCGGACTCTCCGCTATGCTTTTGGGAAGTACTGCAGAAAGACTTCTAAGTACAGCCGACTCCTCATTGCTGGTCATCAAGCCAGCCGATTTCGACTGCCCGGTGAAGGTTGATTGATTTATAGAAAGGGCAGCATCGCCATTAATTGTCTTTGAAAAAGAGCGTTTGTTTTCAGCGGTAAGCATTAACCAGTGTTTTCTGTAGCTTGCTTATGCGGACTCAAATCTGTTTGGCCATTGCG
>WFOZ01000601.1 GCA_015487825.1 Planctomycetaceae bacterium | reverse complement strand
GTATTCTTACAATCTGGTAATTAATAAATTCGGAATATCGGTCTGCATCAAATGAATTGACCAGCAAGTCAGAAATTCTTTTTGCATCCACATTTTTTTGTCGTCTCAATTCCTCAACAAAAAGTGCGGTGACCAGATTGTCTTTGCAACCAAGCTCTATGATTTTTCGAGCCTGCTCTACAATATTATCATCAAACCTGTCATCAAAAAACTTTGGAGAGCGATGGCGTTCGTAACGGGTGATTGAGACTCGTCTGGCTGCTTCGGTTAAAAACTCAATCACTAAATGATCCCATTTGGGATCTCGGTCACCGTTGCTTTCGTATCCGGCTATGAAAAGGTTTTGATACCAGCTCTCACGATCTTTCTGGAACTGTTCTTCGGTGTATGTTACTTCAACCTGATCCAATGGAATTATTTTGTAATGTGCTGGCCAGATAATTCCCTTTTCTAACTTGGGATCAATTTTCATTTCTACAACTGCTGTTGGGCCAAACACAATTCGCCCCCGACTGTCGATATGCTGTTTGATGGATTCCAGCCTGAGCTTTTCCTGAGCATCTATGACAGGTTTCGGTTTCGGTTGATATTTTTCTTTTGTTGATGCAGCATCGTTCTCAAGGTCTCGATGAGGCATCGTGACTTCAGCCACATCATCGAATGTGTATGGACCGAATCGAACGGCGATCCCTGCAATAACCAACAAGAAAATCAGACCATATACAGAAAACCTGAGGCAACGGCTGAATCTGCGCACTTTCCTGACCATTTCAAATACTCCAATATTTACGGAAGTTTCCAGACGTTGACATTCCCATTTTGAGAAGCAGAGACGACATATCGGGCATCTGGTGTGACATCAAGGGCAAGCACAGGAGAGGGGGTACCGATATATTTTTTAATCTCTTTAGATTGAACGGTGTCCCATATCCGAACGATGCCGCTCATATACGAAGCTACCAGCATGTCTGTCGTTGGAATGAAGCAAAGGTCAGTAACGAAGTCGTTGTCACTTTTCAACAATGAGAATTGAGACTTATCGTTGCTCGCATATATGGAAATCTGACCGTCTCGGGCTGCTACGCCAATCAAACGTTTGTCAGGAGAAATCGTCATATCTACAATGGGAAACGGTGTTTGCATGAATTCGTTTATTGATGAAGAAACCTGCTGATTCCAGATTCCGATACTCGTCGTGCCAGTAACGAACAATGCCTGGGGGTCATTAAAATTGGCAAAGCGAAGGACTGGTTGCTTTAAGTGAATCGATGATTTTATTTCATCTTTTTGAGGTTCCCAACTTTTTATCTGCCCGTCTTGCGAACTGATCAGCACCAGTTTCCCAGCTGAATTCCAGGCTACAGATGAAATACGGTCTTCGAATCCCGAAAGTTTTCGCCAGTCGTTTGTTCTCTTCATGAAATGTTCTATTTGGCTGTTGTGATCGAGTTTGCGAATTCCAACATAATTCGTCTTTGATTCTTCCTGTCCAGTTCCGTAGGCAAGCAGGTTTCCTTTGGGAGAAATGCTAACCGTTGAAATTACGTTTGGAGAATCAAAAGTAAAACTTGCTGCAGGATGATCCATGTTCCAGAGGTAAATCTTTCCTTCGCCACCACCAGCAATCCATTTCCCGTCAGACGATATGTCGATAGAGTGAATCGCAGTTTCAGCGTTAAAGCGGTGTGCTAATTCATTCGGTGGAGAGATTTCACTCAGATGATAAATGTGAAGTTGTTTGTCTGTTGTTGCGACAATTCCAACTTCTCCGTTTTCAGGCAACAGTACTTTTGCACTGGAACTGGGTGACATTTTGACTTGCTTTGTTTCGATTAACTTACCCGTATCAGTTTTCCAAAGTTTCAACTGACCATTTCCCAAGGTCAGTGCACGCCCAACTCGTGTTGCAAATGAAGCATCACTACTTCCCGGAGCAAACTTACGAATACTTTTTCCGGTTGCCGTATCCCAGACATGCACCTGGCCTCCCGATAAAGACAGGGCAGTCTTTGCATTTGCTGAAAGCGCAACGGTGGTGGTCTTACCTTCTGCCTGGAAAACTTGCTGCTCATTTGCTCCTACTGAATTCCAGAGAGAAAACATATTCGCATAAGGTGGTTGTTTCCCAATAAGAACTCGACTGAGACCTCGATTAAAAGCCATCATCGCAGAACGATTTCTGCCCACTTCAAAACGCCGGATTTCAGCCCCGGATCTAATGTCCCAAAAGCGAATTGTACGGTCTTCGCTCATGGAGACTAAAGTTGATTCATCGATTGAGAAGCCCAGATTGTTTACGGGCTGAACGTGTCCATCAAGCTTTCGATATTCATCTTTCCATGCACGTTTCAAGTCAATTATTTGAATCGAATTGTCATCTGCAGAAAGAGCCATGTAGGTTGCGTTTGGTGAAATTGCGAGAGACTTTACTTTAAAGGGAATCCCAGGAAAGCCTCTTTGCTTAATATAATCAAGCCCGATTCGAAAGTAGTATTCAACAACGGTATTGTCATCAAGCATTGCTAACAGAGTATAGGCCGGTTTTCCACTGTATTGAGTAACTGCAATATCCATCGCGAGAACATTTGCAGGAAGTGGAATTGTAATATCCCCTCGAGCTTTGACAGGCCACTTACGAGATGGCACGCTTGCTACGCTTGGCTTTATCGTGACAGGCGAGGCGGTCGGCGTTGAGGACGAATTGATGTAGCTCAGCAGGGGAATTCCAGGTAGTATTCCGAAAACAAAGAGTGCAAATACAAGGCAAATTCCTGCGATAACTGTAGCACCATACACAGGGAATTGTCGTCTGTTGCCATCGATGTTCTGGCGAGCCTGGGCAGCAGTAAGGCGAGCAAACAGAACATCGCGTTCGGTTCGCATTTGAACAAGTTGAGCATTGATTCGATTGAGTTGAAGTCGGATCGCATCAGCTTGTTCTTCCTGCTCATGAAACGCTAGTTTAAGTTCCTTCAAAAGGAGATCGTTATCCGGATTATTATCATCATCATCTTGTATTTGTTGCTTAGCAAGAATTTCCTGTTTGAGTTGCTTGAGAATAATTTTCGCATCATGATCCAGAGAGGCAAGTTGGTCGCGGTGCCTTTCTCGATGCAAAATTGCACGGTCTATCTGAAGCTGCGTATTTTGGAGTCGCTCGGCTAATATGGGCGACTTCTTTTCCAGCCAATCGTGGCATCTTTCGACAATTCGTTCGAACAGATTTGATGGGCCTCGGTTAAGAACCTCGTATTCGTCCTCAAGATCTTCAAAGACAGGTGCTGAAATAATCGCTGTCTTCGAACTGGTCCCACTTGAAGATGAAACTGATACTTGGGCCGGCCTTGAAAAACATAACGGATCTTCAAGCAATAACTGACCAGCTCGTGAAGGAAGAGATTCGCCATTCTGTAGCGCGGTCAAATCTGTCAGGACTGCAACTGCACTGTCGTACCGATGCGATGGATCTTTCGCCATTAGTTTGGAGACAATCGCAGAAACCTCTGTCGGGACTTGATAGACGACTTCAGCAAGCGGAAGCGGGCGTTCGTAGACATGCTGAAAAATCATTCCCGTAGGACTATCCGCATAAAAAGGGAGCTTTCCGCTCATTATTTCATAAAGGACAACACCTAGAGAATAGAGGTCACTGCGAGCATCAACCGCCCGCCCACTACCTTGCTCTGGGGAAATGTAGTCCATCGTGCCCAGAACCATACCCGAGTGAGTCGGTCCATTTTCATCCTGAAGTGATTTTACCAGTCCAAAGTCAGCAAGTAGACAACGGTTAGTTTCTCGTTCGACGAGAATGTTTCCAGGTTTGACGTCCCGATGAACCAGTCCAACCTTGTGGGCTGACGACAATCCCTTGAGAATCTGCTCCGCAACCGAGAGAGATTCTGATACCGATAACGGTGATTGAGCCAGTTGATCAGCAAGCGATTGTCCTTCGATATATTCCATGGCGAAGAAATGATGACCGTGGTCCTCGCCAATGAAAAAGATCTGTACGATGTTTGGATGTACGATCTTCGCGACACTCGCTGCTTCAGAATAGAAACGCTGCACGAAGGACTCATGTCGGCCTAACTCAGGAGGTAGTACCTTGACAGCAACTTTACGTTTGAGCGATTCATCATACCCTTCATAGACATCTCCCATGCCTCCGCTTCCAATTAAGCGACGAAGATCGAAATGCCCGATTTTCTTAAAAGGAAGGGTTGTAGAAGTTTCTAGTGGCGGTACGGACGCGATCTTTGTTGCCTGAAACGGGTCAGGGGTATCAGGGTTTGAGTGTTGGTCTTCGGCACTTGAAGCTGTTTGGGCCTTCTGAATATTTTTGAGATTTGTGATTAACTCATCGATATTTTCAAAGCGGTTATTGCTGTCAAATCCGAGCGAACCATCGATAAACGGACGAAATTCTTCTGGGATTTGCGAGAGAACCTTTGGACTTTGCAGATAATCAATAACCGAACAGTCCGCGAACAGTCGACAAGCCAATTGACCAATTGCGAAACAATCGACTATTGCTACATTAATCTTAAGCCCGTTTTTATTTACTTCGTCTTGAGCTTTGTCAATGTTTCTTGGCAGCGTTTCTAATTTCTCACTTACATCGAACCAGGGGGCATCATCAGGGAACGGAAATATTTCCCTGGCTTGTTCATTACCATTTGATGGAGGTAGTAAACTCCATTTCCCAGTTGAATCCAGGAAGACGACTTCTGTGGGATCAATTACAC
>WFOZ01000600.1 GCA_015487825.1 Planctomycetaceae bacterium | reverse complement strand
TGAACGGGAAATTGTCGAGTCACTCGATGAATTGATCAAAAAGCTGGAACAACAAGCAGGCGGGGGAGGAGGTTCCAGTTCCGGAAAGGGAAACCAGCCGAATTCCGGGGCGAAAGACAGTTCGGTCAAAGGCAGCACCGCACCGGGAGAAATCGACGACAAAAAACTGGGACGCAAAGATGGTTGGGGAAAATTGCCACCGAAAGATCAGGCAAAAGCAAAACAGATTCTCGGTACACTTTTTCCACCCCATTATCGCAGAGCGATCGAAGCCTACAATCGCAAAGCGGCTCAACGGAAATCACCCAATTCGACTCCCTGAGCGTATCGGTTCGCTTTGAGTGACCATCGGTCAGTTTCTTTACGTGTTGTGAAGTATCCAATAAGATTTGATTTTGTTGACGACTGGCAGGATGAACCAGTCGTGCCGGAAAAGAGTATGAAATGAAGCTGAAATCTCTCTTTATTTTGCTGATTGCTGTTTTCTTTACCTCTCATTTATCAGCAACCGAATTGATTGACCTGACAGGGAAGGTCCATTCAGGTACTCTGAAATCGCTGACGCTTTCCTCAGTCGTTTTGCAATCTGAAACGGGTAAAGTTGAAGTTCCTGTAGATCAGCTTCTGAAAATTACCGTGACGCAAACGAAAGGCAAACAAAAACAGAGAACACTCCCTTCTGTTCGCCTCACCATTTCCGATCATTCAGAACTGAATGGCTCCACGATAAAAAGTGATGGCTTGAATGTAACAATCAACACCCAGGCATTTGGCGAATTACAGGTCCCTGCTCGGAAAGTAAAATCAGTTCTATTTTCCATTCTTGATGAAACAACTCAAAAACAATGGAAAGAGTTGGTTCATAAGAGAGTCAGCGACGATTTACTCGTCATAAAAAAGGGGGGCAAACTCGATTTTCTCCCTGGCGTCGTCACACAATACGATGCTCAGAAAGTAATGTTCCTTTATGAAGGAAATGAGATTCCTGTGCGACTCGAAAAAGTGTTTGGGATTATTCATCCACATCCATTCGCACCGCCCGGGCAGGCAAAATGCAGACTTGAAACAACTTCGGGCGATTCCCTGTTCGTCGAACAGATTACTTTGAAAGGGAATGATTTCCGCGTACAGACCGGACCGGATCATTTCATCACGATTCCCCAATCGCAAATTCATCTACTCGATTTCAGTCTCGGGCGGATTGTCTACCTTTCGGATATGCCTCCCGAAGGTGTTGAATACACTCCTTATTTTGATACCGTCTGGGAATACCAGAAAGATAAAACCATCGATGGCTCCCCACTGAAACTGGGCGATAAAGAGTACGCCAAAGGATTGTGGATTCACTCCAGGACAAAACTAACCTACCGCCTGGCGGGTGAATTCTCTCGCTTTCAGGCGTTAATGGGAATAGATGCTTCAGTTGCAAAATCCGGATTGGGGAATGTGCATGTCACGATCACCGCCGATGATAAAATTCTTCTGGAACAAGAAGTGACGGCTTTCACAGAACCACAAAAAATAGATCTGGATGTTAAAGGGTATCGTTTCCTGCATATTCTTGTTGATTTCGGAGAGGGGTTAAATATCGCAGATCGCCTGGATCTGGTTGAAGCCAGACTGATCAAATAGAATGACCTCTTCTTCCAAACGAAATCACCTCGTGTGCTGAAAGAACAATTGAGAAGCCAGCCCCTGATCCGTGAAAAAGTATTAGCCACAGAGCACCATAACCAAATATCAGGGGACAGTATTGCTCCTGTTTCAATAGACCATTTCGGCAACGAAGAAATGACAAATATCAATATGGAAAACAATAAGTATTCAACAGGCATTCATTCAATTTGTTTATTGCTTGTATTGTTTCTGTCGGTTCCTGCGTTGCAGGCTCAGGATGCGTTGCCGAAGTCTGTGTTGAATGATCAATTACAGCGAGTGGAAACGATTGCCAGAGTCAGTTCCAGTGTCGTTGCGATTTTCCCTCCCAGTGGCAAAGGGGGAGGCTCCGGCGTTCTGATCTCTCCCGAAGGTTTGGCACTGACCAATTTTCATGTGGTCAAGGGGGCAGGGCCGTTTCTTAAATGTGGGCTGAATGATGGAAATATTTACGATGCCGTTTTGATTGGGATCGATCCGACAGGTGATGTCGCCATTATTAAACTGCTCGGACGCGACGACTTCCCTGCCGCTGCGCTGGGCGACAGCGATAAAGTTCGAGCGGGGGACTGGGCCTTTGCGATGGGAAACCCATTTTTGCTGGCTGCAGATTTTACTCCTACGCTAACATTTGGCATGGTCAGCGGGGTAAAGCGGTACCAGTACCCGGCTGGATCATTTCTGGAATATACCGATTGTATTCAAGTCGATACCTCCATCAATCCCGGCAACTCGGGGGGCCCTTTATTCAATGTTGCCGGAGAAGTGATTGGAATTAACGGGCGAATTTCAGTTGAAAAACGTGGGCGGGTCAACGCGGGAGCCGGGTATGCGATCTCGATCAATCAGATAAAAAATTTCAGCGATCATCTACTCAGCGGACGAGTTGTCGATCACGCAACATTGGGGGCAACGGTGCGAACTGACGAATTTTCGAATGTCGTTGTCGATTCGCTACTGCCGGAAAGTGATGCAGCTCGTTTGGGGCTTCGGCAGGGAGACGAAATTGTATCATTTGGTGG
>WFOZ01000599.1 GCA_015487825.1 Planctomycetaceae bacterium | reverse complement strand
GAAACGCCTGCCCCTGCGGCCAAAGCTGAAAAGCCGATGGCAAAAGAAACTGAATCGGCTCCAGCCAAGCCTGAACCTGAGCCAACACCAAAGAAAACCGAAACACCAGCTCCCGCACCTAAAACGAGTAAAACTCCTGCTACCAGTGCAACAAATCAGAAACCGGAAGTTGCAGTGAAAGCCTGGTTTGAAGGACTGGCCAAAGGTCCGAGTTCTGCCTGGGATGCATTTCCAGCCAGTTATCAGAAAGATGTCAACGGCCTGGTTCATCTCTTTTCGGAAAACATGGATGCCGATTTGTGGGGGCGGGGATTCGGGACCGTTAACAAACTGGCTGCGTTGTTAAAATCAAAAAAAGAGATCCTGCTTGATCCTTCATTCCTGCAAGGGGCGAACATGGAGAAAGAAGAAGCAGGAGCCGCTTTTGATCACCTTGTCGGGATCCTCGAAACACTGGCTGCCAGTGACATTTCAAGCCTGGATAAAATGAAACGGTTTGATGGTGGAAAATTCCTCTCAACAAGCGGAGCACAATTTTTCACTCATGTTGAACCGCTGGCAAATCTGGCCAGTGCAAAGCAAGGGAAAACATCAAAGCTGAGTGATATCGCCAATACAAAAGTTACGCTCGTAAAAAGCGAAGGGGATACCGCCACATTAAAAATTGAAGTCCCCAACGAAGAGCCAAGAGAGAAAGATTTCATCAAAGTTGAAGGTAAGTGGATTCCCGAGAATCTCAATCCGGAAAAATGGAAAGAAAAAATGGACGAGGCACGTAAAAACCTCGCTCAACTGGCTCCCAGCCTGAAAGAAAAGAAAACTTCAGCATTGCAGGCTTTCGACATGATCGATGGCTTCCTCGGCAAGGTGGAAAAAGTAGAAACCAAGGAAGAGCTGCAAGCGGAACTTTTCGCGATTATGAGGCCAGTAATGCAGGTGTTCCAGCAATTACAAAAAGGAGCAATGCAGGGCAAGAAACCTGAAGCCCCCGCTCCGGAAAAAACGGCTCCGGCTAAAGAAACGCCAGCTAAAGAAGCACCGGCTAAACCTGCAGAAAAAAAAGAGTAACAGCGACAGGAAGATTTCAGGAAGACTATATTGTGTATGAAAAGACGCCATCTCACTATTAGTGAATGGCGTTCTTTTTGGCTCATCCCATAATTGCTGATCTTCAGGAAGTCAGCCGGAGAAGCTTTCTTCCTGTCGTCCAGCCGAGTTGGTCATATTCGAATCAGTCATCTCTAACCTGGATTATGCACGAACATATCAGCTGCAACGCGTTAGCGTCCGGTTTATGCAACGATGAAAAGCCCCGTGGGCCAGCACCCGGCGGCTGATGAATAATCCGGGCTAAACTTATATAAAGAGAAAGTAAAACAATGCTGCTATTCAGTACGATCTATCAACCAGGCAACTTCCGAAAAAAGGTTCTCTCTTTTCTTATTTTGGTTGTGGTGACTGGTTCAGGTTTACAGTTTTCCTCTCAGACGGTTTCAGCTGAAGAGTTTGCTTCTCCTCTTGATAAAATGATTCTTGAAGACGGCGATACGATTGTATTGCTGGGGGACAGCATTACGCACCAATGCCTGTATACGCAATATTTTGAGAATTATATTTACACTCGATTTCCCCATAAAAGAATTCGGATTCATAATGCGGGAGTTGGTGGGGCCAAAGCGTGGGATGCGTTACAGCGTTTCGAAAAAGATGTGGCAGCATACAAACCAAAATATGTACCGGTACTCCTGGGAATGAACGATGGTCGCTATGTCCCCTTCAATAAAGAATATTTTGAAACATATCAAAAAGATATGACAGAAGTCATCAACAAAATAAAAGCAATTGGTGCAACACCGATTTTAATGACCCCTACCATGTTCGATGCCCGAGCCAGAAGGATGAATCCACGAGGAAAATCCGATGAAGCTGCTCTTTCTCAATACAATGCAGTGATGGCTTACTACGGTGCATGGGTACGGGAAGTCGCGGTTCACTCCGGGCATGGCTATGTCGATATGTATGGGCCGCTGAACCAGCTGACTGTCGAGCAAAGAAAAAAAGAACCTCAATTTACGATGATAAAAGATGCTGTCCATCCGAATGAACCCGGACAGGTTGTAATGGCCTTTGCGATGGTGCATGATCTCGGTCTTCCGCGAGCACTTTCGAATATCCGTATTCAGAACCGACAGGGGAAAGCAATGCAGGCTTT
This sequence comes from Planctomycetaceae bacterium, assembly GCA_015487825.1. Lineage (GTDB taxonomy): Bacteria > Planctomycetota > Planctomycetia > Planctomycetales > Planctomycetaceae > Rubinisphaera. The sequence goes on along the minus strand of WFOZ01000599.1, from coordinate 8,577 downwards.
TGCCGTTGGGGGAAAAGTAAGCAAACTGAAAGAAACAGCTGAGGGCATCGAATTCAACTGGCTGGCAAATTCACTTCCCTGGGTACTTCCTGAGAGTGCTGAATTGGGCGTCACAATCACAAAACTGGGCCACAAATTAACGAAGGAAAGTTTGCAGATTCATAACTTGAAACCGGGTTACTATCGTCTGGCAATCGATGATCAGGTAATCGGTATCTATCACTCGACGGCACTGGAAAGGCACATAGAACTCCAAGGCAACAAAAAAACGCCTCAGTATCAACAAGCCGCCAAAGTAGCAGAACTGAATGCAAAACGTAACAGCGGGCCAGTCAGAAAATTACGAGGAGAATGGGCAAGGTTCCAGGGCTACGCTCGAACTCTTGCCGCCAAACCGCAAGCCCCTGCTGAATTAGAAGAATGGAATAAGAAAATCGCATCGTATAAAAAACTAATCGATACCATGGATGAACGAGTCGAACAGGCAAACGCGGAAGCGAAAAAGATTGAAGATGAAATTTTCAAGATCAATCAACCAGTTTCTCGCAAGTTCAGCTTAATACGTGTCCCCTCTCCATAGAGAACAACAATCGACTGTCAATAAGAAAGCTGTTGAAGCAAGATAGACTGGCTGTCTTGAAGGTTTTTTAATTCGAATTACGAGTATGACTATGGCTAATCGACTGCAGGAACTTCTTTCCCGGCGTCCTTTAATTGCACCTTCAATGTTGAAATGCGATTTCGGGAATTTACATCGGGAGTTTGCCCTGCTGGAGCAGGCAGACTTCCCGGTACTTCATCTCGATGTGATGGATGGTCATTTCGTGCCTAATTTGTCTTATGGGCCAATGGTAATTGAACGGATGCGGGAACTGACTTCGTTACCATTTGATGCGCATCTGATGATCTCTGATCCTGCAAAGTATCTGGATGACTACCTTGCGGCGGGCTGTGATTCAATCACTTTTCATATCGAAGCAGTTCCGGAACCAACCGACTTACTGGGAAAAATTCGAGAAAAAAATTGTCTGGCCGGGTTAGCCATCAACCCGGGCACATCTGTTGATGCGATTGAGCCTTTTATTTCACAATGCGATTTAATCCTGGTTATGAGCGTCGAACCGGGGTTTGGAGGGCAGAAATTCATGCCTATCGCATTGGATAAGTTGTTTCGTATCAAGGAGTTACTGCGAAACGACCAGCTTCTTTCTATTGATGGTGGAGTGGCGATTCCTACAATTGGAAAATGTGCAGCAGCCGGTGCGGATACATTTGTATGTGGTAGCTCTATCTTTAATGAGCCTGATTATTCCGAGGCTCATAAGGGATTATTGGCTGCAATTGAAACAGTAAATCGGTAGGATACCCTCGACAGATCGAGTTCATTGAGGTCTGTCCCGGTGGTTTTGTTTCAGGTTGCCCAAGATGAAATCCTCTTGTGAGGGTTTGATTGCAGCCTTCTCCTTATCTCGGTTAACACATGTGCCAGATATTGTTAGTGCGTCCCGGACAAACTGATTTTGACAGTCAGAACCGTGTCCAGGGAGGGTTGGATCTTCCTCTCAACGAAGCCGGCCGGCAGGAAGTACGGATCCTGGCAAGTTCACTGCAGGATCAACCGATTGAACTGATTCTTTCCGGGCCGGGTAACCCTGCTCTGGAAACGGCTCAGATAATCGCTGAAACACTTGATGTGACTCATAAAATCAGCAAAAAGTTGAAGAATGTTAATCAGGGATTATGGGAAGGCCTTGAAGTTGATGAAGTAAAACGGAAATATCCCTCAGTCTACAAACACTGGGAGGAATCACCGATAGAAGTTTCGATTCCAAATGCCGAACCAACCTGCGAGGCAACTAAACGTATTGAGAAAGTTCTTAAGAAATACGCAAAGAAAAAAGCGACCATCCTGATCGTTGCTGCAGAACCTCTTGCAAGTTTGATTTCCTGCATTGTGGAAGGGCGAAAAATCTGCTTGTCGCAGCCAGGTAAAACAACAGATCGCTGCCAGGTTCAGATGCTTCAAAAATAGTAGAGAAAATTCGAAACTCACAATCTCAAACGATGTCCCTTTAATTTATTAGATTATTAACAAGTTCTCAGTATGGTTGAAAACGATAATAATATTTCCGAGCGTCCTGCCAAACGGGGAGTCCCTGAAGGATTATGGTTGCAATGTCCGGAATGTGGCGCGACGGTTTATCGTAAGCAGGTCGATAAACTGTTAGGTTTGTGTCCGGAATGCAATTATCATTTTTATGTTGGCGCCCGCGTCCGCATCGAGCAACTACTCGATGAAGGAAGTTTTGAAGAGTGGGATGCCCAGGTTTGTTCGGTCGATCCCCTGGGGTTTGTCGACAGTAAGCCTTACAAAAAGCGGCTCGTGTCGGAACAGAATAAAACCGGGATGGTTGACGCCTGCCTGACCGGTCGAGGATATTTGAGGGGCCGTCCGCTGGTGATTGGCGTCACCGATTCTGCCTTTATTATGGGGAGTATGGGATCGGTTGTGGGCGAAAAACTGACACGAGCCATTGAGCAGGCAACGCGGTTTTCGCTTCCACTGATTATTGTCAGTGGCTCGGGAGGAGGGGCGAGAATGCACGAGGGTATTCTTTCATTAATGCAGATGGCGAAAGTATCCGCTGCCTTGGGGCGATATCACGAAGCGGGAGGATTTTATATTTCGGTTTTAACGAATCCAACAATGGGAGGTGTCGCTGCCAGTTTTGCATCGTTAGGTGATCTTGTTGTTGCAGAACCGAAGGCACTGGTTGGATTTGCAGGGCCACGAGTTGTTGCAGCAACGGTCAAAGCTGAACTCCCGGATAATTTTCAAACCAGTGAATTCCTGCTGGAGCATGGTTTTGTAGATCGCATTATCAATCGGGCTGACTTACGTTCGGAAATTGCGACATTCATTGACTATTGCGAAATGCCTCCTGCTAAAAAAGCCCGTTGAATAGAGCTGACCTACCGCCAGGCGAACCGGGGCGGTAATGGCTCTGCTGACTTTCATTCGAAGGCTGGCTGCCGGTATAACGAAAACATCCAGAGTGGGAAGTTAACACTTCCGGCTCGCCCATCATTCGGTAGACTTAGATAATATGCAGATATTAAAAAAATGGTTTCAGCGGGATAAACCTGTTGATAATCGTGTTAATTTAAATTCCCGGTTCGAACTGATTTCGAAGATGGGGATCGGAACCATGTCGGATGTCTGGAAGGCGAAAGATTATAAAACTCAGCAGATTGTCGCATTAAAAATTATTGATCCGGTAAAACAACAGAAAATAAACCTCCGATTTCCCAAAGGGGCACGCCCGGAGGAAGGAGAGGTTGCCATCGGGTTGAAGCATCGTTACATCGTCAAAACTTTTGAGTACGGAATTAGCACCGAAGACAAGCCTTTTCTGGTAATGGAATATCTCGAAGGAATCAGCCTGCTGCAGTACATCGAGCTGCAGAATGAAACAATGAAAAATTACTGTTTGAAATGGATGATCCAGATCGGAGAAGCCCTGCAGTATTTTCATGAAGCAAACTGGATCCACCGCGACTTTTGCCCTAAAAACATCCTCACCAGCACCAAAGGTAATATCAAGTTAATAGATTTTGGTCTGGTTGTTCCGAATACGGCCACATTCTGCGCCCCGGGAAACCGAACCGGGACAGCTGACTACATGGCTCCGGAACTGGTAAAAAGGCAAAGAACCGACCAACGAATTGATATCTATTCCTATGCCGTAACCTGCTACCAGATGTGTGCCAACCACTTGCCTTATCCGCAGGGAAAAAATTTGGAAACGATTGTCAAAAACCTCAACCGTCCACCTCTGGATATCCGGCAGTTTGCCCCGGATCTTTCCGGAGAAATCGCAGGGATAATCTTCAAAGGACTGGAAAAAAGGCCGGATGATCGCTGGCAAACGGCTAAAGAAATGACAGATGCTTTTGAGCAAATTGCCCGGAAAATGTGAATGTTATTTACCCGGACAGGATAGCGCGTCTGGATTTCGCAGCAGCTAGATATCTATTCAAAAATGGGGCATCGTGGGAACGATTTTCTTGCCGTGGCACACGAAACCATTATTCCTCAACAGTTTCACAATATTAAATAACCAATAACCTGCAGCTATCGCGGGCCATTTATTATGCCAGGACAAGCCCACGGGTACTTGGCATCTAATTTGACCAACTATGAATCCGAGACAACTTGTTGAATCTTTGAACGCGTCACAACGAGAGGCGGCAACGACGACCCAGGGACCGTTACTTGTATTGGCAGGTGCGGGAACGGGGAAGACTCGCGTTATCACAACACGGATGGCGTTATTAATCAGCCAGGGCGTTTCACCTGAGCGGATTTTATCGGTTACGTTTACGAATAAGGCTTCCAAAGAAATGGCCGAGCGTTTGCGGAGTATGTTCGGCAAACGAATGAAATCAAAACCTCGCATCTCAACGTTCCACTCCTTATGTGTTCGTATTTTACGGGAAGAAATTGAAGCTCTCGGTTATCGGAAAAATTTTACGATTGTCGATCGTGGCGATCAGGAATCGATTGCCCGGGAAGTGCTTCGGAAAATTCGTATTCAGGAAGCGGCACTGAAACCGGGGGACTTGCTCAGCATTATCAGCCGCTGGAAATCTGCTGCGGTTCGCCCGGGAGATGCAGGCGATCATGCAGAAGATGATCGGGAGTTTCTCGCTTCAATGGCTTACAAAAAATATGTCGAACAGCTACGAGCCAGAAACAGTGTCGATTTCGATGACCTGCTGTTGCTGACCGATCAACTGTTCGCCTACCATCCCGAAGCACTGCGTCGTCAGCAGGAATGTTTTGATTTCATTCAGATTGATGAATATCAGGATACGAATCAATTACAGTTTCGAGTCATTCAGGCGCTTGTCGAGCCGCATGGAAATTTGTGCGTGGTCGGTGATGACGACCAGTCAATATACGGCTGGCGGGGAGCCGAGGTAAAACATATTCTTTCGTTTCAACAGCATTTTCCGACTGCAAAAGTAGTGCGTCTGGAAGATAACTACCGTTGTACCGAAGAAATTCTGGCGGTTGCGAATCGGCTGGTCAGTTTTAATCGGGAACGCCATCGAAAAGTGCTGCGTTCAACGAAAAAGGGGATCGAGCCGGTCCGGTATGAAAAGTTTCAGGATGACACGATCGAAGCAGAACGAGTCGTCATGGAGATCAACTATTTGATCAACCATCGAGATAAACAGCCTCGCGATTTCGCAATTCTGTTTCGCACCAATGAACAACCCCGTGCGTTTGAATCGGAACTTCGCAGGCGTCAGTTGTCATATGTAATTTTGGGGAGCCAATCATTTTTTGACCGCAAAGAGATTCGGGATTTAATCGCCTATTTGAGAATTATTGCGTATCCGAAAGATGAAACGTCGCTGCTACGAATCATCAATGTGCCTGCCCGTAATATCGGCACCGGTACCATCGATAAAATTATGACCCGAGCAATCAGCGAAGGGATACCATTTTTTGAAGCGGCTGAAAGGGCTACTCAAAAGGGGATCCTGGCAGCAAAAGCTAAAGCCGCCGTGGATCACTTTCGGCACCAGGTGGAAGGCTGGCGCAAAGAATTTTCAAACAGTTCCCAGCCACTCGCTAATCATTTGAGGAAGCTGATTGATTCACTTAATTACATGCGGGAAATTGAAAAGCTATATAAGCAATCAACTCAACAGCAGATCAGACGCGAATCGATCGAACAGCTAGTTAATTCACTTGATGATTACTCTAAACGGGCACGCCAACCTAGATTACAGGAATTTCTGGATGAAATTGCATTGAATGATCGCGACGAATTTGCATCGGGTGATAAAAAAGAACTTGAACAGAACGCGATCAAATTATTAACGATTCATAGTGCCAAGGGGCTCGAATTCCCGCGAGTCTATCTGGTCGGGATGGAAGAGGGATTGCTACCTCATAAACGATCTGTTATTGGAACAGAAAAGGAAATTGAAGAAGAACGACGCCTGGCGTATGTTGCAGTCACTCGCGCTCAGGAATCGCTGACGATGACATTCGCAGAAACTCGCAAAAAGTGGGGAAAGTCCCAGAAAACTATCCCGTCACGCTTTTTGTATGAAATGCGGGGCGACCGGGACGAGCAGAAAAAAGATTCAGGCGGTTCCCCCGATTCCTCACGTGCAAATGGTTCCTGACTGTATTATACTTCCCCTTCGAGAGAAACGAAATTTCATGACAAATCGGGTACGTCACCTCCCTCGGTCAGTATATTTTCGAGATCAACGCAAAGTGCGTTGTAGTGCCTCGGAAATACCCGACAAAAATCAATTTAGAAGGTGCATGACGATGCACCCTACGATATTTATCAGCTGGAGATAGTTGAACAGATGGCGAATTTAGAAATTAAAGCAGGTGAAACAAAACTCGGTTGGATCGGCACTGGCGTGATGGGCCAGAGCATGGCTGGTCATTTGATGGAAGCCGGGTTTTCGTTGAGTGTTTATTCCCGTACGCAATCAAAGGCAGATGCACTGATTAAACGTGGTGCCACCTGGTGCGATAGCCCTAAAGCGGTCGCGGAAAACTCAGATGTCATTTTTGCGATTGTTGGATTCCCCAAGGATGTTCGCGAAGTCTTTTTGGGAGAACAAGGCGCCCTTGCCGGGGCGAGTGCGGGAAATGTGCTTGTCGACATGACAACCAGTGAGCCTTCGCTTGCCATTGAAATTTATGAAGCGGCCAAAGCGAAGGGAGTCCATGCTGTCGATGCTCCTGTTTCCGGCGGCGATGTTGGGGCCAAGAATGCTGCCCTTTCCATTATGATTGGTGGCGATGAAGAAACCGTTACAGCGTTGAATCCGTGTTGGGCCGCGATGGGCAAAACGATTGTGCATCAGGGAAAAGCCGGGGCGGGTCAGCACACAAAAATGGTCAATCAAACTCTCATCGCAACGGGGATGATTGGTGTTTGTGAAGGTTTGTTATACGGTTATCGAGCCGGGCTTGATCTGGAAACGGTAATGAAATCGGTGGCCAGCGGAGCAGCAGGAAGCTGGTCGCTATCCAATCTGGCTCCGCGAATTATTGATAACAATTTCGATCCCGGGTTCTTTGTTGAACACTTCATCAAAGATATGGGGATCGCATTAGCAGAAGCACAGCGAATGAATCTTTCCTTGCCGGGCCTGGCGATGGCTCACCAGTTTTATATAGCACTGAAAGCCCTGGGGCACGGCAGAGATGGAACGCAGGCTTTGTTGCTCGCATTGGCGGAATTATCCGGGATCGACTGGAAAAACCGCTCCTGAAGCGGTAAAACAAAACCTTGAATTAATTTAGGCAGGTTAAATAGGCGAATAAAATGACACGTAAAGGGGAAATGTTCCGGGGGGTAACCGTTGCGTTGGTCACCCCGTTTAAGGATGGCGCTGTTGATGAAGCAGCACTACGGCAACTGGTTGATGAAATGGTGGCAGCCGGAATCGAAGGAGTCGCACCATGTGGAACAACGGGCGAAAGTCCCACACTTTCGCATGATGAGCATGATCGCGTAATCGAAATTGTTTGCGATCAGGCGGCTGGTCGGACAAAGGTAATGGCGGGGACTGGATCCAACAGTACTGCAGAGGCGATTCGGCTTACGAAAAATGCAAAGGCGGCCGGAGCTGACGGGGCGCTCGTCGTATCTCCCTACTATAACAAGCCGATGCAGGAAGGCTTTTATCAACATTACAAGGCGATTGCAGAGGCGGTTGATATTCCGATTGTTGTTTATAATATCCCCGGTCGATCTGCGAAAAATATCGAGCCGGAAACAATTATTCGCCTGGCGGAAATCCCGAATATTGTTGCTGTCAAAGAAGCAACTGGCTCGATGGACCAGGCCTCTCAGATTCTGGCTGGCTCCAATTTGACATTACTTTCCGGCGATGACAGCTTAACTCTCCCGTTAATGTCCATTGGCGGAAGCGGTTCTGTTTCTGTGGCGGGAAATCTTGTCCCGGCTGATGTCAAAGCACTGGTTGATAACGCGGCTTCCAATAACCTGGAAGCTGCCCGTCAGGCACATCATAAACTGTTTGGTTTGTGCCGAAACATGCTTTCACTGGCAACCAACCCGATTCCGGTAAAAGCAGCGATGCAACTTCTGGGCAAGGGAACCGGTGAAGTTCGTCTTCCTTTAACGCCACTGGATGAGCAGGGAACCGCGCAACTTCGAGAAACATTGCAAAACTACGGGCTACTCGATTGAACGGCCCAAGTTGCACAAATTTATTCCTTTCATTTTTCATTTCTGATTTTTTTCTGGAGTAGCTTCTCGTGATTTTTGGATTCGGTCGTAATGATGAAGATGAATATGATGATGACGAAGAGTTTGAACTCGTCTTATTCCAGGGGACTGTCAGCGGTGTTGAAGTTGATATTTCTGAACATGCAAGGCTGGCTGAAGCTGGGCTGAACCGCGCCAAGGAATTGGTGACTGATGCCATCGAGCGCCGCGCCGAATTGATTCGTATCGAACCGAAGGGGGAGCGAACTGTTGCTCAGTTTCAGGTTGATGGAAT